>CAZIMU010000006.1:0-25316 GCA_964540355.1 uncultured Fibrobacteraceae bacterium
TTGATAGGCTTTATATTCACATGGTTGCAGCTGGTGAAGCTGGTGGTATTTTAGATGGCATTTTGCTCAGGCTTGCCGAATATCAAGAGGCAAACGAAAGATTGAAAAGAAAAGTCAAAAAGGCAATGACATATCCTGCGATGGTAGCCATAGTGGCAATTCTTGTTGTGATAATAATGCTCACTTTTGTTATTCCGCAGTTTGTATCTATATTCAGGGATGCAGGCATTGGGCTGCCTTGGCCAACAAGGGTGGTTATGGGAGCTTCTGATTTGATAAGAGACAAGTTTTTAATTTGGGTTACCGCTGTTATAGCATTTATAGTTGGAGCTAGGTATCTGCTGAAAGTTCCAAGATTTCGCTTGGTGTTTGATGGCTTAATGCTTAAATCACCGCTCTTTGGAGATTTGCTCACAAAGTCAACCATTGCCCGTTTTTCACGCACACTAGGCACACTTTTGAATGCTGGTGTTGCTATCACAGATGCACTTACCGTAACAGCAAAAACCGCAGGCAATACCGCTGTGGAAAAAGCTATACTTTATATACAAAGTTCAATATCTGGAGGAAAGCCCATAGCCGAGCCTATGACCGAGCCTCTGTCTTTTAAATACGATAAAAAACAATCCCTATTAAACGATTTATATGGTTTCTTGCCCAAGATAAAGATTTTCCCGCCAATGGTTATACAAATGGCAGGCGTAGGCGAAAAAACCGGCGGGCTTGGCAATATGTTAATTAAGGTTGCGGATTTTTATGATGAAGAAGTGGATGCGGCAGTTGATACTTTGACTTCTATGATAGAACCGTTGATTATAGTATTCCTCGGTGGGTTCATAGGTTTTATACTGGTAGCCATGTATATGCCGATGTTCAGTTTGTCCGATGCGGTGAGCTAAAAGCAAGAGGTTATTTTGGATTATATATCTCCAATAGGAGTGTTGCGCATAGAAACTTCTGAAAAAGGATTGTGTGCTATAAAATATTTATCGCAAGATCAAGAAGCAGACAACGCTGCGGAAGCTCCTCAAAACGATCATGCGAGAAATTGCATGGCTTTGTGCGTTTCTGCGCTTAATAGCTATTTTGCCAAGCAATGGGGCGTATTTAGCCAACTGCGTTCAAAAATACCTTTAGACATAACTGGCACGGATTTTCAAAAAAGGGTTTGGGGGGTAATTTATTCCCTGCCAAACACTTATCCCATTGTTGGCATACATTACTCGGAACTTGCATATTTGTCTGGCAAACCGAGCGCAGTGAGAGCCTGTGCAAATATTTGCGGGCAAAATGCCATTCCAATTATAATACCCTGCCACAGAGTAACGGCGGTAAATGGCATTGGCGGTTATGCGGGTGGAATTTCCAAAAAATCCTGGCTTTTATGGCACGAGGGCATAACCAAAGCCTCAAAAGCAAACTTTTATTCCAGCAACCCTCCACAAGCGAGGTGAACTTAATTGCTTTTATAACTTTTCGCATAATCGGTCACGCACAGATAACCATAATTAGGATGCGTTCCCACTGATGAACCGACTAGAGTATAGTTGCCATTCATAATAATTGTACGATGTCCCCTTGATGGCACCCCGTCGTCAACCAGCAATTGTATAACGATACTCCGTCCTGTATTTTTCCCGTAGGATATGGTTTCGGCCAACGAATTAGCACCGCTGCCGTATCTATTAACTCTATCTCTAACGCTACTCCCGTCGCTTCCTTCATGGCCTCTTTGCCCTGTTTTGCCTTGATCCTCCGCGTGGTCTTTCGCCGCAAGATACAATCCCTTTTCAAGCGTCAGAATCCCGATGCTTGCCGCTTGGCTTAACTCCTCAATACACTCTTGAACCGACACCGATCCCTCTTGCGTAATAATCGTTGTTTTTCCTGGTTCGGAATATCTGTTCCCGTTGAAATATTTTAACATCGGCTGTATGTAAAGTTCGGCGTATTTTTTGGGATTGCTCCTTACCATATTCAATTCAAGGATAACATCCTTTTCAACATCGCTAAGATAATCAATGCCTCTAGCCACGTCCAAAACCTTTATATCCCAATCTCCCGTTTCATTGCCGCCTTGCTGCAAGCTAGAACTGCTAAATTTTAAGCTAGAGCTGCTCTGTTGCAAGCTAGAACTGCTAAATTTTAAGCTAGAGCTACTCTGCTGCAAGCTAGAACTGCTAAATTTTAAGCTAGAGCTGCTCTGTTGCAAGCTAGAACTGCTAAATTTTAAGCTAGAGCTACTCTGCTGCAAGCTAGAACTGGAACTGCTCAATTCAAAGCCAGACGAGGAATAATCGTCTTCATCCTCTACGCTTGAACTGCTGCCAAGTCCGAGTATTTCCTCCCAGCTATGCTGACCGCAGGAAATGGTGAATAGATAAGCAAGCCCAAAGGCTGCCGCTAGTACGAACTTGTTTAAGTTGTTTTTCATTGGTTACCTATGTTTGAATGGTTCAAGGGTGAATATAGATTTATTTTCTAGTTTTCCCCCTATGAAATTCTGCGAGCTAAAAAAGGCAAAATAAGGTGAAACAAGATGAATTTTGTCAACAGATGTATGCAAAATACAACTACTGCCCATTTGTTCAGTATTTTTTGTTTTTATTTTACTATAATATGGGTATATAACCCAAACAAAGGAAGGTAGTATGTCTAAAAAAGCAGCAAGCAAAGAGAGCAAAAGTTCGCTTTCACCCGAAAAAGCAAAGGCCGTGGAAGCCGCCGTTGCACAAATAGAAAAGAATCACGGCAAAGGTGCCATTATGACTCTTGGCAAGGAGCCTGTGGTAGAAATTCCCGTTATATCAACCGGTTGCATTCAGCTTGATATAGCGCTTGGAGTTGGCGGAATTCCAAGGGGGAGGATAATTGAAATTTTTGGGCCGGAATCTTCGGGCAAAACAACGCTCACCTTGCACTGCATAGCAGAGGCTCAAAAAGCAGGCGGGGTAGCCGCATTTATAGATGCAGAACATGCCTTTGATGCAAGCTATGCCCGCAAGCTCGGTGTGGACATAGAGGCTCTGTTAGTTTCGCAGCCAGACACAGGCGAGCAAGCTCTTGATATATGCGAAACGCTTGTTCGCTCCGGAGCAATAGACCTTATAGTGGTAGATTCCGTTGCAGCCCTTGTACCTCAGGCAGAAATCAACGGCGAAATGGGCGATAGCCACATGGGTCTTCAAGCACGCCTTATGAGCCAGGCTCTTCGCAAACTAACGGGCTTGCTTAACAAATCCAACACAGCTTTAATTTTCATAAACCAACTCCGCATGAAAATAGGAGTTATGTTTGGCAATCCAGAAACCACCACCGGAGGCAATGCGTTAAAATTCTACGCCACTCAACGCATAGATATTCGCCGAGTGAGCACCATAAAAGAAGGCGAAAATTCCGTTGGCAATCGCACCAGAGTAAAGGTTGTGAAAAACAAAGTTGCTCCGCCATTTACGCAGTGCGAATTTGATATTCTTTATGGGCATGGAATTTCAAAAGAAGCCTCCATACTAGACTTGGCTGTTGATTTGGAATTAATCCAAAAAAGCGGTTCTTGGTTCTCTTACAATAGCGAGAGAATAGGGCAAGGCAGGCCGAATGTTCTTCAATATTTAAAAGAGAACGTGGAAGTTTCCAAAGAAATTGAAAAGAAAATTCGCGAGCACAAAAAAGAAATTGAAGTCTTTCAAACATCGTCTAAGGAAGACTCTGATACCGAGGGGTAGTGCCTAATGAGATTTGCGATATTACTGTTATTAATTCTAGGTTTTAAATTTCCATTAGCAGTTTTTGCTCAGGAATTGCCAAAGGGAGATATTTCAATAAACGGAGAAGTTTTGCCTGGTTTTTACAAAGCTGCAATTCGCTATGGAAATGCACCAGGCGACTCTCTTTATATTAAATGGTCTCACGCCGTCGAAGCAGATACCTTTTGGGTGCATAAGGGAAAACACAGCTTGGAATATATAACAAGATATGGCAATCGCACTGCTTGGTACAATAATCCCCTCAGATACGAAAGGCGAATGGCAACCCATCACCTAAAAGAACACATATTCAATAGCCCCCTTAAATTTGACACTCTTGAGGATCTAGCTAAAAACCAATATTCACCATTTTCAGGGAAAAACCTGCTTGAGCATTTCACAAGATAACTACTGCTGCCGCTGGCTTTTCATTTTAACTCTGCCATGAGAATCAGTTTCTTTGGCTACGGGTTTAATAACAGGTGGCGGAGGATTAGCCTTGGCTGGGATTTTTGGTGGAGGTAAAACAGGAGCAGCGTTAACGGTAGCATTTGCGGCTTTTGCAATGGCTTTGTATTCTTCTTTAGCCGCAGCTATGGCAGCTGCTCTTTCGGCATCTTTTCTTTCTTGCTCAGTCATTTGCTTAGATGTCTGTTCTGTGGCTTTTTTAGCAACAAAAGGTTCCGACGTTTCTGATTCTGAATATTTGCCAATATTGTCGTTTCTGCCTCTGTCCACCCACCAACGATAGCCTAGCGGTTCTAGTTTGGATTTGGCAAATGCTTCTGCAGCAGGTTTTACATTAAAAAAACCAATTCTAACCCTATTATACGTGCCAATCATGCCTTTTTCAGGGTCGGGATTATCAACTTTTGCGTTATATGCCTTAATTCCTTCATCTGAGAGTTTTTTAATTATTTTTTTTGCAGATGCCTCAGTTGGATAAATCCCTACTTGGATAATATATCTGCCTGTTTTAAGCTGCTCTGCATCACCGCTATAAAAGGCGGGTGTTCTTGGAGGGTCTTTTGGTGGAGGCGGTTCTTTAACAACTTTTGCAGGAGCTTCTTTTTGAGCCTTTGCTGGTTTTGCTGGTTCGCTAGGTTTTTCCACAAGAACCTGCTGTGGTTCAGATTTTCCTTCAGCCGAAGGTGCGGGTTCATTGGTAACGGCCTGTGCTGGAGGTGGCAAAGGAATGGGAATAACGTCTTCTTCGCAGGCGAGGAAGAACATTGAAAAGGCAAGCATACTAAAAACAAAAAGTTTTTTCATATAAATATAGCTCCAAATATTAATATAGAAAAAATCGTGCCAAATTATTATGAATTGCCATATTTAAACACCCCCATCATCTCCAAATGAAAGGTTTGGGGGTAAAAGGCAAAGCCTTGGATGCTTTCTAGGGTATAGCCCGCATTTAGCAATTTGCGGGTGTCGCGGGCGAGGGTGGCGGGGTTGCAGGAGACGTAGAGGAGTTTGCTGGTTTTGTTTTTGCATAGGCACTGGCAGAGTTCATCGCTCATTCCTTCGCGAGGTGGGTCTATTAAAATGCTGGCTTTGCTCAAAAGGGGGGTATTTTTATTGAAAAATTCCTCTGCATTCATTGCGTGAAATTCACAGTTTTTGCCCAGATTTTTTTCTGCGAATTTTTGGCACAAAGGATTTTGCTCAACAGCAATTACACGATTGAATTTATCTTGCAAAAATGCGGAAAATAATCCAACTCCGCTGAAAATATCCAAAAGAACATCGCCCTTGCCTGCGGCTTTTTGAATTTCGCGTATCAATTTTGGCAATAGTTCCAAATTGCTCTGAAAAAATACGCTTTCGTCTGCGTGAATATGCTTGCCCAAAAATTCTTCGCTTTTATTGTCAAATAAATAACGCTTTTTTAAACCCAAATTTTCTTTCAGTTTTTCGTTTAAATTTTGCGATAAAACAAGGCATTTTTCTATTGGCACTGCATTGTTTGAAGCTCGCTCGCTAAAACCCCAGGGAATGTTTTTATTTTTTGTGGCAAATACCTGTGCCCTGTGGCGATAAGCCCACTCGCTGGCATAATGGATTTCAAAATTTTGTGACAAATTTATTTTTGCAGTTCTTGCAAATAAATCTAAAATGATTTGTTTTAATAATTCTATTTGCCCTTCAAATTCAACTTGCTGTGCATTGCAGCCTCCGCACTTGCCATAGTATTTGCACGGGGGAGTGCGCCGATTTTTATTTGGTTCCAGAATTTTTGTTACGATTGCTTTTGAAAAATCTTTTTTTTGCTCTGTTATTTTTATCTCTACCAGTTCGTTTGGCAAAGCATCTTCAACAAAACACACAGAACCATTAGGCAGGCGAGCAAAACCCGCTCCGCCATTTATGATTTTTTCAATTTTTAAAACCTTTTCCCCAGCGGAATAGTAACCCATTCTTTGTATTTGGGGTTCCAATAAACAAGATTTGACGCCGTATTAAAAATTATGATGATAAAAGCGGGGTGTTCTATTGTTACTTTAGATTTGGTGGCAGAGTTCGTATATTCGCCTGGGTCGGTGAGCATAACGCCGTTTTCTATAACATAGTTTTTGTCTGCATTACCATAGGGGCTTAAGTCGTAAGTGCCGTCTTTGAGAGACATATTCACAAATAATGCAACTTGCCCTGTTGATTCGTTCAGCAAATATGCAGCGGCATCAGGATGGCCATCTCCGTTAAAATCGCCTTTTACCACTGTAAATAGATTTTTAGGGTCGTTTTTTAGCCTTATGGGAAAAGATGCGAGTTCTTTTGCACTTTCTGGAAAACGCCAGCCTTCTGGGGCAAAAAATGGCACAGTGTCTCTTGTGAGCTTTGAAACTGGAAGTTTTCTCGGTTTTTTGAATTTCAAAGTTTTGCTTGTAGCTTGAAGTTCCAGCTCGGTTTCCGATACGCTCAAAATAGGCATAAAGTTTTTGAATTCCTCTTTTATAAGTTTTTCAATTTCCTTTCTAGAACTGTGAGCAGCCTCTGCATCACTTGCAGAGCCTTCTATTATTTCTATTGTGGGATTTTTTGGGTATTTTTTGAGTTCTGAATCTAAGCGATATTCTCCATCATCAACGGTTATTTTCAGCTTATATTTCAAATCTATTTTTTGCGGTCCATAATCTGGATAGTCTATATCATATATGCTCACTTCCTTAAATTTCCAGTCGCTTGTGAGTTTCATAGTATCTGCTTCCAGATATACTATACCGGCTTTTCGCATTTTTTCAAGTGTCCAGTTTCCTATAACGGAATTTTGATTTATGGTGGCACTATTTGCAAAAATCGCAAGAAATAAAACGCCTGAGAGAATTTTTTTCATAAGAACCTCGCTATGGTTGGTTGTGTTTTGTGTTTCCAATATAGAAAAATTTAAGACCTGAATCTCAATTTCAGCACCAAAAAGAAAGCCTCAGATATTATTCCGCCGCTCATTTTTGAAGAACCTTTTGTGCGGTCTGTGAAAATTATAGGGATTTCCTTTATTTTGAGTCCCTTTTTCCAAAGCGTGTGGGTGGTTTCCATTTGAAAGCAATAGCCATCGCTTTTTAATTTACCAAAATCCAAATTTTGCAGGGCTTCGCGGCTAAAGCATTTAAAGCCGCCTGTGGCATCGTAAAAAGGCATTCCCGTTACAAACCTTGTGTAGAGATTTGCGCAGTAGCTTAAAACCAATCTTTTCCAGTCCCAATGGACAACTGAAATTTTCCCGTTCAAATAACGGCTCCCCAAAACCAAATCTGCACTTTCTGCTTCTTTCAAAAAAGTATTCAATGCCTGCGGGCTATGAGAGCCATCTGCATCCATTTCAAAAACTCTATCGTAATCTTTTTCCAGAGCCCACTTAAAGCCTGCTACGTAGGCTGTTCCAAGACCCATCTTTTTTTCTCTTCGCAAAATGTGAACCCTGCTGTTTTCTTTTGATAAATTTTCAACAAAATCTCCTGTGCCGTCTGGAGAACCATCGTCAACAACCAGAATTTCCAAGTTATCATTTTGCTCCAAAATTTGGGGAATAACCTCTGGGATATTCTCCATTTCGTTGTAAGTGGGAATTATCACTAAAAATTTCATAACGATTTCGCCAAGGCTTCAATTTTTTCCTTGTTCAAAAGCAGAACACTCCTAGCGTGCCAAGAGCCGTCTAAAAACTGTCCTCGCGGGCCATCTGCCAATTTGAGTCCATAAGATTTTTCGCCAAACTTGGCACTGAGTTCCTTGACGCTCACAGAAAATTCAGCACTAGGATTTTTCTCTATTTGTGCTAAAATTTCTTCGGCAGTTTCGTGGTTTGCAGCAAAACAGGGAATACCAATGGAAACGCAATTTCCAAAGAAAATTTCGCTATAACTTTCTGCTATTATTGCTTTTATTCCAAACCGCATAAGAGCCTGCGGTGCATGCTCTCTGCTGGAACCACATCCAAAATTGCGATTGGAAACCAAAATACCCGCCCCTTTGTATTTGGAATCCCTAAAAGGATGTGTGCCGCCTTGTTTGCTAAGGCCTTCTATATCGTCTTCAAAGGCGTGTTCGCCAAGACCATCAAAGGTTACGCTTTTTAAAAACCTTGCTGGTATAATGCGGTCTGTGTCTATGTCATTGCCTCTAAGAGGCAATCCTTTGCTCGTTATTTTCTCTATTATTCGCATAGGATATGCAAATTAGAAAAATTAAAACCTCCATCCAAAGGCGAATGTATAACGAGGCCCACCCACAAGCCCAAATTGTTCAAGCAATGAGAAAGCATCGTCAAATTTTTTAATATCAACTTTTGATTTATAGTCTATATCTTTATATTGACTCTTGGCGATTTCACCATCAACTTTATCCTCAGCGTAATCTATTAATTGCTTTACTATTGTTTTGCCAAACCCTTTTGCGAAATACCATCCAAGCGCATGTTCAAAAACAAGCCCGCCCGGTTTGCCAAAATCAACTCTCCATCCGAGCTTGCCGCCATACTTTAAATAATTTCTTGATGCTTTATGATTAACATCAATTTGGTAAACAGTGTCCTTTGGAATTTGTAGTTCAGGCACATCAGGGATATCGATACCATTGGGGAATTTTATTTCTACATTGGCATTGCCTTCGAAAGTTGTTGTCAATTTTGAGTAACCAACCATTCCTTCTAAAAAGAAAGAACCTCCAAAAGGATATAAACGAGGATGAGCTTCTATAGACCAAATGTTAAGTTCAGCTGTAAGCTTGGTGCTACCATCGATTGGAATAGGATTTTCTAAAAGGTTATCTATCATGTCTAGCTGGTTACGTAGGGTATCTATTCTTGGGTCATCTAAGCCCAAGTCTTTTAGACTATCTAGCACGTGTAATACGTTTCGTAGGCTATCTATCTTTTCTAGTTGCTCTGGTTTTAGTTCTGGTTTAGGAAGGTCAATAGTTTTGTTTTCTTCTATATTTGCCTTAAAACCCATATAGGCAAATTTCAAAGGCAAACTCAAAAACCTAATAGGCTGAAATTCATATTGTACTCCAAAGCCCAAAGCGGATATTTCTACACCTTTCAATTTGCTTTTTCCGAAAATTTTAAAAGTCTCTTCTGCGGCCACGCCTATAATCGTGGGTCCAAGATCAACGGTGATGGTATTCATTGGTAGCGATGGTTTTGGAGGCGTTGTATCTTTTGGCGCAGGTGTAGGCACTATGCTTGCGCTGTCAACTTTCGGCGGTGCTGCTTGTTGTGGTGTTGTGTCTTGTGGCAGCGGTGCAGGTGCAGGTACTACGCTTGCACTGTCGGTTGCTGCTGGTGTTGATAGTGTGTCTGGTAATGGCATTGGCGGCAGTGGTGGCAAGGGTGGCAGTGGCAACGTGTCTTTAGGGTCTATAGGTAATAACACTGGCTGTGGTGGCTGTGGTGGTGCCGTTTGTATTAATTGTTCTGGTATAGGTTGAGCTGGCACTAGTGGCACTACCGGTTCTGGTATTATCTCTTGTGGTATTGGTTGTGGGGTTGCGCTAGGTACAGGCGCAGGAGCAGTCTTTGCGCTAGTAGGTGCCGGTGCTTTATTTTGCTGTTGTGCAAAAACTGCAAAAACAACAAAAAGAATTAGAGGGGCAATTTTCTTCATAATAAATTCCTTTTAGGTTATAGTTGGAATACAAATATAGAATTATTCCCTATATTTTGCAAGGGGTATGACGTAGATAGCAGGTTTTTCGGCGTGAAATGCTAATGCTACATATTTTTTTTCCCAATAAGCGACATAAACTCTGCTCTGGTGGTGGCATTGCTTTTGAATGAGCCAATTAGCTTGCTTGTGAACATTATGGAACCAGTTTTTTTTATGCCTCTGATTGTCATGCAGGTGTGAACGCACTCCATAACAACACCCACTCCTAGTGGCTCAAGGGAACGGTGAATTAGCTCGGCTATTTGCGTGGTTAGCCTTTCTTGCACCTGAGGCCTGTGCGCATAAAAATCAACTGCCCGTGCCAGCTTTGAAAGCCCTACAATTCTATTGCCGGGTACATAAGCTACATGAGCCACACCTGTGAATGGCAAAAAATGATGCTCGCATATACTTGTCACCGGAATATCTTTTAACAAAATCATCTCATCGTATTTTTCAACAAACTGAGTTGCTAAAATATCTTTTTCATTTTCTTTGGAATCCAAGCTGCTTAAAAGTTCAGAATACATTTTTGCCACGCGCTCTGGCGTTTTGAGCAAACCTTCTCTACTCGGATTTTCTCCCAAACCTTCTAAAATAAGTCTAAATCCATCTTCAATCTTTTTTAGGTCCATTATTGCTTTCCCCTCTTGTGAAAAATTCCCTAACTTCTTCTATATCGCTTTCCAGTCCGGTTTTTAAATCGGCATCTAAAAGGACATTTCCGGTTTTCAAAAATAGAATTTTATTTGCTATTGTTTTAATGGAATCAAGTTCGTGAGTAACTATTAAAACCGAGAGTTTTAAATTATCTCTCAAAAACAGCAAAAGGTCGTCTAAAGCACGGCTTGTGACGGGGTCAAGGCCTGCGCTCGGTTCATCGCAAAAAAGGAGTTCGGGGTCTAGGGCTATTGCTCGCGCCAGTGCCGCTCGCTTTTTCATTCCGCCGCTGAGTTCGCTTGGCAATTTGTCTATGGCGTGGAGCATATTCACTTTTTCCAAGCGGCTTGCCACCATATCCCTAACTTCTGATTCTGGAGTTTTTGGGCGGTGCAAGCGAATTGGCAAAGCTACGTTTTGAAAAACCGTTAAGGAACTCAGTAGTGCGCCGTTTTGGAACAAAACCCCCATGCGTTTTTGCACAGAAAGCGGAACTTGCTCTTTGCCCGCTTTTAATCTTGTTCCTAAAATTTCTATCTCGCCAGCCATAGCTTTTTCTAATCCCAAAATATTATTCAAAAGCGTGGATTTTCCACAACCGGATGTTCCCAAAATAGCTCTGATTTCTCCTTGTTCCTGCGAAAAGGAAATATTCTGCAAAACTATTTTTTTCCCATAGCCTGCTTTTAAGTGAGAAACGGAGAGAACCGGCACAGGGTGTAAAGTAGAAATTTGTAAATTTAAAACCTCCAAATGCAAGACATTCGCAACATAGCCATTCTCGCTCATATAGACGCAGGCAAAACAACGCTTTCGGAGCGAATCTTATGGACTGCGGGAAAGATTTTGCGACCTGGAAATGTGGAAGACGGACTTGCCACAATGGATTATTTGCCAGAGGAAAAAGCAAAGGGAATAACTATAGAAGCGGGTATTTCGCATTTTGAGTGGAGGGATATTTGGTGGAATTTGATAGATGCTCCTGGGCATATAGATTTTGGAATGGAAGCAGATACCGCTTTGCAAGCCGCTGATGGTGCGGTTTTGGTGGTTTCTGCGCTTGATGGGATTCAGCCTCAAACTTTTGCGGCTTGGGAAAAATTGAAACTCTTGAACAAACCTTGCATTATATTTTTCAACAAAACAGATTTGCCAGAGTCGCGTTTAGAAGAGAGTTTTTTGGAAATAGAGGAGCAATTTGGCGTTAAACCTTTGCTTATGAATTTGCCTGTGAAAAATGAAGGCGTTTGGGATGTTTTGAGCGGATGTTTTTTGAAACACAATGCAGAGGGCAAAGAGGATATTTTTAATTTTACAGAAGAAAAAAATGAAATGGAAAATTACCGGAGAGAAGCCTGTGAAGCGGCCTCGCTTGCAGATGATAAAATTCTAGAAAAAATGCTTGCAAAGAAAAATGTGGAAACAGCCGAGTTGCTTGACGGTTTGCAAAAATTATTCTGCGAAAAAAAATATATTTTGTGTTATGCTGGTTCTGCGAAAAAAAATATAGGGATTCGCTCTCTTTTGAATGGGATTTCTTTTTTTATAAAACCGCAAACTATAAAGAGCAAGGAACCAGGGCAAGTTATACGCTATCGCTTTTTTAGCGGCATAGGCGAAGTTGCCATTTTCAAGAGTTTTAAAAAATTGCCAAAGAGCAAATTCCCAAGCGGGTTGAAATTTTACCGCATTCACGCTCAAAATCTCAGCGAAGTTCAGGAAATTTTTTGCGGAGATATTTATGCGGTAAAGGGAATGGAGCATAAGAAAACAGGGGACTATTCGCCACTTTTGCAAATGCGAATTGAATGTTTAAAAGCGAGCGACTGGGAAGCTACAAATGCGGCTTTAAAGAGCATAGAGCGTACAGACAATTCGGTGAAGGTTTCGGATAACAGCGATGGTTCTTGGACCTTGCACGCTATGGGTGCGGTGCAGTTTGATTTTATTTTGTCTAGGCTCAAAAGGGAATTTCGCTCTGAGGTTAGGGCAGGGGAGCCAAGTGTTGAGTTTAGGGAAATGCTTTCCAAAAAATTAGAGGCTATGGAGAATTTTTGCCAAATTGGAGATACAAGCGTAAGAATTTCTCTTTCTGCTGAACCTAACTCAGCAGGCTTTGCTGTTCAAGGTTGTGAAAAAAAATGGAAAGATATTATAAACTCCGCTCTTGATGAATTTTGCCAGTCTGGGGTTTTGGGTAAAGGTTCATTGTGGAATGTTAAATTTATTTTGCATAAATTTGAAGTGCAGGGCAGTTCGCAAGCGGTAATAAAAAAAGCCTGCCTTGACGGAGCAAAAATGCTTGTGGAGCCGAGTTCAGTACAAATTTACGAGCCTTGGGTTAATTTAACCGTTCAATGCCCAAGCCTTTTTGCAGGCACGGTTGCAAGCGATTTGCTCTCCCGTGGCGCAAAAATAATAAACAGCGATGGAGATGGCAAAAAAGCCCGCTTTTACGCAGAAGCACCTCTTAGCAAACTTGCTCGCTACACAACCGAACTTCTCTCCATAACCAAAGGAGGTGGGAATTTTTTTCTACATTACTCAAAACACAAGGAGCTTTTATGAAAAAATCAATTTTACTTTCCCTTTTTGCCTGCATTTCGCTTTTTGCCGCGCAACAAGACCCTGTTGCTTTGTTAAAGCAAAACGATGTGGAATTGCAAAAAGAGCTTAAAAAAAAGAGCCACACACCAAAAGAAATAGAGAGAATCAAATATTTGAGTAGCGGGCTTTTTGACTTTGCTAAAATGGCAGAGCGCAGTTTGCCCAAAAAAACTTTAGAGACCGTTTCCCCAGAGCTAAAAGCGGAATTCGCCAAGGAATTTCAGCGAATGGTTGAAAACTCAAGCGTTAATAAGTTCAAAAACACAACATTTACCTCACCAGATTCCACGGTTTACGAGGCACCCAAATACAAAAAAGATGGCGCAGAAGTTGAGGTTTCCATACATTCCTGGAGCAAGGGCAAAGATATGCTTATGGTTTACAAAATGGAAAAGGCAGGGGAGTCTTGGCGTGTTTGGGATTTGGTTATAGACGACCTTTCCACCACCCGCAACTATCAAGACCAATTCAAAAGCATTTTGGAAACAAAGAGCTTTAAGGAATTGATTAAGACTGTGAAAGATAAAGCAGATGAATATGCAAAATGAAATTTCGCATAGCTTTTTTCTTTTCTAAAACGCAGCGCAAAGTCAGGCTTCGTTTTTGGAAATGGGATATATGGAGTCTCGATCCGGGTCAGGAATATGAAGAGGTTAAAAATGATTTGAACAAGGCGGGCTTTTTGTCTTCTGATAGCTCTGAAGAAAAAGATTCCGATAGTGGTAAACTTTTATTTCAAGCACTTTTTGAGCCAGGGATTGAAAACCGAATTTGGACAGCCAGCAAAAGATTTACCAGCAGGGCAATAAATATATTTTCTGTGAGTTTTGAGAATCTTGAAGTTAATGGGACTTTGGGCGACCCTTTTTACGATTCAATAGCAATGGGAATGTCTAATGGCTGTTATTTTCCAAATTGGGAAAACGAAAATGGGAATTGGAGCGCAAAAGGCGAAGCGATTTTAAACACAAAATTTTTCCCTTCTGTTTATTTTGCATTTAGCGTTGTTTACGAAACTATAGTTTTTCTTTTTCTTTTGAGGCGCGGCACAAAGATTGCAAAAAAGAACCCAAATGGCGAGAATTTGGGTAATGTTCGCAGATGGATTTTCTTAAAGGCAAGAGAAGCCTTATGAAGCCCGTTTTTGTGAACGCCCATTGCCACTTGGAACTTACAAACTTGGCAGGCAAAATGCCAAAAAATAAACCCTTCTATGAGTGGCTCTCCATTCTTCGCAAAGAGGTGGAAAACTGGACAAAAGAGGATTACCAAGCTAGCTACCTCAAAGGCTTGGAACTCTCATCAAAGGCAGGCACAGGCATCATTTACGATGTGGGAAATCAAATGTCTGAACCTGAATTTACGGGATTATATTCTATGCACGAGATTATTAAGGAGCCTCTGCCTTTTCCCTGTACGCCGCATTCAATTTACGCAACTCCGCCAGAGCTTGTTAGGGAGGCTATAAAAGCTTGTGTTAAGGCTGGGATTCCTTGGAGTATTCATTTGGCGGAATTTGATGAGAGCGATAGATTTAGCGATTTTTTGGATATTTTCAAGGGTGAGCAAGAATTTGTTAAAAATGGGCTTATTGTTCACGGGAATTTTCTAAAAGAGGGAGATTTGGCATTTATGGCAAAAAACCGCATTGCTCTGGTGCATTGCCCAGAGAGCCACGAGTGGTTTGGTCACAAAGACCCCGATTTTGAGATGTGGAAAAAAAGCGGGGTTGATATCTGCATTGCAACAGATAGCCTTGCTTCTGCAAGCTCTTTAGACCTTATGGAGCAAGTTAAAACCCTCTTTAGACGGTATCCAAAGGCTTTCACCCACGAAGAGGCTATGGCGGCAATTACGACTGTGCCCGGAAAATTTTTCTATATTTAAAGCGGGGGTTGTATGAGAAAAAAACTTCGTTCATTTCGTGTGCTGTCTTGTACCCTAGCGGTACTGGCAACTATTGCCTTTATCATCGCATGTGGTGCTGGCGACATAAAAGACATAGTGGAATCAGATTTTGGAAATGCCAAAGATCATGCGGATGTTATTTTAAATTCTGTATTGGGTAACTTGCCTTCTAGCAGCGAGCCCGAAGAACAGCAAGTAAGTAGCAGTTCTGTTTCCGAAGAATCTTCTCCTTCTATCTCTTCATCGTCTATCAAGGAAGAACCCTCTAGTTCAAGCTTGCCAACTCCAAGCAGCTCAAGTGAGGATGCACCACCACCACCTGATTATCCATACAAGGTTGAGTGCAAATTGAAGGTTACTACTTGGACACAAAATGACTCAATTCCTCTGAAAAACTGGCCTGAGGTAAAATGTATAGAGAAAGCAACCAGCAAGAGCATTGGTACTTTTGATTTAAAGGAAGATGTTAAGTGGAGTGGAGATCCTTATTGGAGTACTTCTTATTGGAAAAGCCCACCGGGAGGTACTTATTCCATTAGTATTGAAATATTTGACGATGCAAGTGTAAAAGAATGTCGGAAATTAAAAGCTGATTGCGAAGGCAAATTAACAATAACAGCCCCAAGTAGCAGTAGCTACACTCCGCCACCACCACCACCTCCGCCACCTCCGACACCTAGTAGCAGTAGCCACCATAGCACTACCACTAGTAGCTCTAGCAAAGCCAGTAGTTCCAGTGCAGCAGCAAGCGGATGTACAGAGGCAAACAAAAACAAATATTGCCACTATGGAAGCAGAGATAAATGCTATAAAATGCCAACTGAAGATTGCTGTAAGGATGGTACATTAGTTAATAGTTGCGATGAAGCTCCTGCTACTGCGACATATTGCAATTATGGTGAATGCAAAGGTGGGAGTGGATGGAATTGTACTGGAGGTGGCGGTTGCTATAGAATGCCTACTGAAGATAATTGTAAGAATGGCACTATAGTTTCTACTTGCCCAGCCGGTACCAAGCCTCCGTCAGCAGATTATTAACCCTCAATATCCTCAATCTCTTTAGGGATGCTAGTAGATAAATTCTCGCATCCCTTTTCTGTTATCAGAAGGTCGTCTTCTATGCGGATGCCTATATCTTCTTTGTATAGAACGCCGTCTATTTTCATCTCAAAATGCCCGTAAAGACCAGGCTCGTTTGAAATAAGCATACCTGGCTCCAAAGGGTTTTCCATATAGCTTCTGCTTGCTGCGCCCTCGTGCACAATATCGCCTATTAAATGGCTAATTCCGTGCGGTTTTACCTTATAACTGCGCCTCATTTTGCCGCCTAGTTTTACAAAACGCTCGTCTAAAAGCTCTTCCAAAAAATGCCAAGCGTCTTTGCTCAAATCGCTTAAAATTAAACCAGCTTTAACGTTTTTCTCGTGAAATTTTTGAGTATCCAAAACAATATTGTAAAGCAACTTTTGCAATGGATTGAATTTTCCACTTGCGGGAATTGTACGCGAAATGTCGCAGCACACCGCATTATATCGGCAACCAAAATCCAAAAGAATCAAATTATTGCTCTCAATATAGCAGTCTCTCTTTGCATAGTGCAGGGTGCAGGCATTTTTTCCAGCAGCCACAATGCTCTGAAATGAGAGGCCATTATTTGTTTGAGAAAGCATAGCGCAGTCAAGCTCGGCAGCCAATTCGCGTTCACTTTTGTAGCTCGAAACGCGTGACAAAATTTTTAAAAAAGCCTCTTTTGCAATCACTTGAGCCTTTTTAGCCAGGGCAATTCTTTCTGGCTCCAAAATAACCCTTTGTGCAAGGTGAATTTTAGAAACATCCTTTACTTTCAATTTATTAAGTCGCAATTTATGGATTATGGTTTTGTTTGAATAAATGTGTTTTTCTTTTAAACTTGCAATTCGTTTTTTAAACCAAGGATTAAATTCTTCAAGCGGTAAAATTGTTTCAAAGCCGGTTATTTTTTTCATAAGCGCACTTGGTAGTCCTAGCCTTATCCCATTCCAAAATTCTTTTTTTGCATCTTTTTTTCCCAAAAATAAAATTTCCCGTTTTTGCTTGTTCGCAAAAGGGTCTAAAACCAAAATCGCGCCGCTTTGGTTTATGCCCGTTAAATACAAAAATTCTGGATTTTGGCAAATTCTCCCTTCGCTTTCTTTTTCAACAGAGGCATAAACGCACAGTGAATCTAAATTCTTTAAGTGCTTTTGCCTACGTTTCGTATAAAAGAGGGGAGCTTCGCTCCCAAGTCCTTCTGAGAGGAAAACTTGGGAATATGTTTTAAAAATATTTTCCATTGAGAGAATTTAGAAACAAGTTTTTGAGGTTGGAAGAACATTCTGAATATTTTAAACAGGTCAAATGGTATTATCTTTTCGTTTGTTAAAAGCGGTTGAATAATGGCAAATAGCAATATTGGCGGCAAAGAAGCTATAATAGAGAAAGCCATCAAGAGTTCTGGGCGATTTGCAAGCTGGCCAACAGTGAGCCTTATTCCAACGGGAAGGGTAGCCGTGGTTGAATCTGTGGAGAGAATCCATATAAACAAGATTTCGTCCCAAGCAAACAGGAATATATAAACCAAGCATATTGCAAGAGATGGCAAAATTATTGGAATAATTATTTCCCAAAATGTTCTCCAAGGTGTGCAGCCATCTATCATAGCCGATTCTTCTAAATTTGGCGGAATTGCTTTAAACATATTGAACAAAAATTGCACAGCCAGCGGCAAGAAAAACGCAACATTTACAAGTATGATAATTGTGAAATTATTGAATAATTGAAAAGACTTCATTTGCAGAATATTGAATATCACAAAAATGGGAATTAAAAAAGGCAGGCTGGAAAGCACTTGCGAAGATAACATAATTCTTGCAAAGGCTGCTTTGCCAAAAAATTTAAGGCGGGCTATGGCATAGCTTGGCAGTATTGCTAAAAAGGTACAAAGCAGGCTTATGAATAAACTAAGCAGCACAGAATTTTTAAAGAATGGGCCTATAGGCATGATTTTTATTATATCTTGATAATTGTTCCATTGAAATGTACGTTTGCCTTTTGGAATTGTGCTAGTTTGAATATTGAGATTTAATTCGTTTAAAACCTCCACTTTTCCGTCGTTGTAGCCCACCCATTTATGTTCATTTTGATTTTCGTAATAAGAACTTATAGACGAATAGTCAAGCGTTTGTTCTTGATTGCGTTCGGCTATGAGTTGATCGTAGTTAAATATTAGGTTCCTCGTTCCGTAGTTTATGGAAATTTTCTTGTTTGGCAATTTTTTTTCGCTTAACAATGGTTTGGCCTCTTGCAATGGTTTTTTACTCGGTAGTGTTTTTCTGCTTGGCAATGGTTTAGCCTCTGGTAATGCTTTTTTGATTGGTAGCGGTTTTTTGCTCGGTAATACTATTATATCGTCTGGAAGTATTATCTCGTTTGTTTTTTCTTCTGGTGGTGATTCTTCATAGACTTTTATATATAGATTTTGCCCAGCTAAATCTGGCAATCCGTGTTCGCCAAACATAATATTGCGGATTATTTTTCCAGATTCAAGTGGAATAACGCTAAATCCAATATCGTGCAGAACTAAAATAGTATCTTGAGTAGAATTTGGTTTTGATATTTTAACTATATTCTGAATAGAGGCACTCGGAAGTCCTGTTGATTCTGTAATCCAGGTTATCTGTTTTGTTTCTGTGTCAAAAATGGCAACTCCAGGGAAAAAATCACCACGAATACCAAGTGCTACTTTGTTTTCGGTTGCCAAAACAGCAAGCCCGGAGTTTAGAATTTGGCTAACCCATAAATCTTGCCAGGGAAAATATTTCACACGCGATATTTCGTTTGGGAACAATTCAGATAAGCAAAAGCGAAACAGCAAATGTTTTTCTCTCTCGGAGAGATTTTTGTTTTTATACAGGTTGTATATTTGCGGATTAAGCCAGTCGTCCCGTTTTTTCCAGTAATCTAAAATTGAATTGAAAATTTTATCGTTTGCTAAAATCCAGTTGAGCTGATTTATTATTTCTTCGGATTCAAAGAATTTAAATCCAACCAAAGACGATACCGTTATGTTCTCATTTTTATCTGGCAGCAGCGGAGCGGAATTTAAGTAATCTGCGAGTTCGGTAAAATGCTTTGGCAAAATATCGCCAGAAACCAAAAATCTGGATGGGTCAAAATTTTCATAGCTATTTTTAAAAAAATCCCAATCATAAGAATTTTTTTCCTGTTTATTTTTTATGTCTATTTCTATTAAACCTCTATTTGCGCTGAAAGCCCAAAGACTCGCGTTATTTTGCGCATAAACAGTTGAAACCGAGTTTATATTTAAAATTTCATTACCTTCGAAATCGCGTATATATCCCAAATTTGTGGCAACAATCATATCCTTTTCTACTGGTACAAAAAATGTAGCCTTGTCATTTCTTTTTTGAGGGAAAAAAACAGATTGCTGTATGTCTTCCGTGCTCAATATAGATAACCAAATCATAAATAATATGGGGAGTGAACTTATCAACGCCAATATCCAAGCTAAAGCTATTTTTTCACGTTTAAAATTTATGCGTTTGAAATAATTTGGCATATCAGGTTCCATTTAATTTTTTATAATAATACAAAACAGAAACTCCAACCATTAACATAAGCATTGTAGATAGTGCAGCACCAATTCCCAAATTCCAATACTGGAATGCTGTGCGGAATATGTATGGAATAATCATATCTGCGTCTTTGCTTGGAATTATGGTTCCAGTTCCAAACATCATCACAACAATGTTGAAATTGTAAATATTTATCATAAAATTTTGAATTAACACAGCCACTAAAACCGGACGAAGTATGGGAATAGTTATGTAAAAGAATTTGTCAATTTTGTCTGCTCCGTCCATAGTCGCGGCTCTGTCTATATCGCTAGAAATTGAATTTAAACCCGCCAAAAATAAAAGCATTGCATAAGGCCAATAGTGCCATATAGCAGGAATAGCCACAATTAGCACGGAATATTTATGGTCAAGCCACCTCGGTGGTATCAAAAGCCCATCTTGGTTATAGCTCCATTCCACTCCCATCCAAGATGAAACGGTGTCTAGTTGCAATACGTCGAACAGCAAAAAATTCACAAGACTGTTGTCTTGCTGAAAAACATAACCAAAGAAAATTCCAACCACATAGGTTGGCAAAGACCACGCAAGCATAATCAAGAATATAACAAACCCTCTTCCCTTAAAAGGCTCTCTTAAGCACATAGCGGCGAGCAACCCTATAACGCTTACGCATAAGGTGGTTAATATGGTATATATTGTGGAATTTTTAACAGCACTTATAAAACCATCTTGCATAATGGCTGCTATATAATTATCAAAAAATACAAAAGAGTTGAGCCATCTATCTGGGTCGTTTCCTATGTCTAATGTGCTTATAATGGTATTGCACAAAACTGGCAACACTAAAAAAAATAATAGCAGAATGCTTGTTGGCATAGCAAAAAAAAGTGCTATTCGGTTGTTCTGTCGCTTCATAATTTCAGTTTCTTGTTCTCTCTTTTTTGTTTGTCCTTGCCTATAATAACATTTATATCGGTATCTGCCTTTTTAAGTTCATCATCTATTTTGCTTTGCGGCCATTGCTTTCCTTCTGAACTTGCTATCATATTAAAAATGTTGGTAAATCTTTTCACCAAAACATCGTTTTCTATTGAGCTCCAAAAAGGCACGGCAGGGTAGCTCATTCCGTTTTCCACTATTTTTTGGAATATCTTGCGATTTTTATTTTCCGAAAAATAAGGCAAATTATAGGTTTCCGATAGTGCAGGCAAAAAACCAGACATTTTGGAAAACTTGAGCTGAATATCGCTTTGAGTTGTTAAATATCTCAAAAGAGTCAAAGATTCTTTTTTTACCTTTGTCGCTTTGAAAACGCCCAAATTTGAACCGCCCAAAAAATATTTCCCCTGTTGGCCTTCTTTTGCGGTTGGCGGAACTATGCAACCATATTCCACTATTTGCGCACTTGAGCCTTGCAAAAAATTTTGGTTTTCAAGATAGAGGGCTTTTGATGTTGTTTCTCCTATAAAGGCTGTTTTTCCTTGGTCAAAATCGCTGCTCACACCGGCTGTTGTTTTGTCTAAATTGGAATAATCGTTATAGCCATTTTTCACAAAGTTCAAATAAAAATAAATGCCATCTTTGGTTTTTTGGTCTAGCAAATTGCTATTTGAGAAATCTTTGTTCAAAAAAGAACCTCCTGCGCTGAAAATCCAAGATGCAAAATTATGGACAATATTCCAATCGTTCTTTGCTGGGTATTCCATTGGGCTTACAAGTTTATCGTTTATAGATACGTTTGCTTTTTTTATCTCTTTCAAAACATTTACGAATTTATCTCTTGAAGTTATTGTATTTGGATCTATACGCAGTTCTTTTAAAACATCTTCGCGGTAATAAAATGGGCGTACATCCAAAAACCAAGGAAGCGATGTAATGTTATCGGAATTTTTTGGTTTCATTGTTTCTCTTGAGCCGGCTATGAATAAATTTGGATTTCCCCAGATGCTGGTGATTGAATCTAGCGTCATAAGCGCGCCAATATCGGTGAGTGAGGCAGCCCAAGTGGAAGGAATTTGCGCAACGTCTGGGCCATTGCGAGTTGCTGCTGCTAAGTTCATTTTTGACAAACCGCTACCCCAATCCAAAATTGTAACTTCAACTTTTAGCCCTGGATTTTCAACGTGAAAACCTTTTAATATTTTATTCATATCGTCTAGCGGATTTGGGCTATTGTTAAAAATCCATAGGCGTATTATTTTTTCAGAACGCACTTTCTCTTCGCATCCGCAAAAAAAGCAAAGCAGCAAAATGGGTATCAAAAATTTCATCATATCACAAGTTTTCCTTTTGCAAAGAGATGAATTTTGTCTTCTTCTAGTTCAACGTACACCATTTCTCCAAGTTCGTAGCGTTCACTCAGCGGTACCTCAACTGCCAAGGTCTGATGCTCCCTAGAAACATAGATTATGGACTGAGAACCTGCATATTCCTGCATTTCCACTATCATGGGAATTGCGCTTGGTTTTTCGTTGGTAATTTTTAAGTTTTCTGCTCTAATGCCCATTTTTGCCTTTGGATGAGATTCTAAAACTTTCTCCAGGACTTTGGGAACCTCTATGGAAAAGTTAGCATTTATGAAATTCAAAGTGCGGTGGTTACTTTCTTCTGTTGTTTCGAATTCAATGAAATTCATTTCTGGATAACCTATAAATCTTGCCACAGATTCGTTTGCTGGTTGATTGTAAAGCTCATAGTTTGTACCAACTTGCAAAATTCTTCCATTGTTTATACACACTATGCGGTTACTTAGAGTCATAGCTTCGGAAGGGTTGTGCGTTGCATACATAACGGTAGCTTGCAAATTTATGCAAAAACGTTTTATTATGGATTGTATCTTTGTTTTGGATTGAGAATCTAGCTCGGAAATTGGTTCGTCAAGAATCAGAACCTGAGGGTGTTTCACAAAAGCACGTGCAAGTGCCACAAGCTGCCTTTCCGAAATAGGCAGTGCATCTGGTTTTGAGTCCATTATGTGTGTTATATCAAGCAAATCTTCAATTTCAGCTATTCTTGTGTTTATTGTACTCTTAGGTATATTGGCTAGTTTAAGCCCAAATTCTAAATTTTTTCGCACGGTTAAATGAGGGTATAGAGCTTGGGAACGAAACACCATCGCCAGGTTTTCGTATTTGGGAGAAAATTCGCTTAAAGTTTTATCATTGAAAAGCACGGTTCCAGAATCGGGTTCGGTTAAACCAGCCACAATTCTAAGTATGCGAGATTTTCCGCTGTTAATAGGGCCGGTGAGCGTTATAAATTCACCTGCTTTTATATCTAGGGATATATCATTTAGCAGAATTTCTTTATTTTGCTCATTTCCGTATAGCGTAATTCTGTTTAACGATATGTTTACCATAGCTTTCCTACTGTTGCTCTCCCTCTGGTGGGTTAGCGTTTAAGTTATCTTGAATAAATAGTTTACGTATTGGTTCAAAGTACATTTCACTTTGTTCGTTATCCCTATTGAGGCGGGAATAGTTCAGCGCAATGAGCATTATTTCCAGATTATTGTTTGCAGTTTTAACAAATTCACTTGTGGATATGCCTTCTTCCAATAAGTCAACAACATAAGTATCCCATTCCTCTTTTTCGGAAAGTTCGGTTGCTTTTTCTTCGCTGTTCACATAACGTATGGTGGCATACGGCAAAAGAAAAGCCATAGTTTCCTCTACCTGAGGCTGGTTTTCTTTGTCTTCAATCCAAACCAAAATTCGGCGGGACTTGTAATCGTAAACTTGCTGCGAAACGGGCTTTTCCTCATCAAGCTCCTCGTAATCATCAAAATCTTCATCTTCTTCAAGTTTTACCATAGACTTAAATATAGTAAATCGGAATTTACTTCTTATTCTGTTTTCCAAACCATTGCAAGTAATCTCTCTCTTCTTGGTTCAGCGATTGAAGCCCGCTGATGTTTATTTTTTCCAAAATTTCGTTCAAACGCTCCTCTTTTGCGTTTGAATTGCCCTTGTGTAGCTCGCCTTCCAGTGGTGGGGTTTCCTTTGCTTGCTGTTTGAAAAATTCCCTTGAATATGTGTCTGGACGCTTGGGTTTTGTAAAAAAGGATTCCATAGAAATGCTTTTAGACCAAAACAGCATAAATAAATAGCCAGAAAGCACACCGCCTAAATGAGCAAAATGGGCAATGCCATCTCCGCTATTTGCCATAAACAGGTCTATGGCTATGAATATCCATATAGCGTGCTTTATTTTCATAGGCACAATGAAGAACATCAAAATAATTTGCTCAGGAAACAAAAAGGCATAAGCCGCCATAATTCCAAACAATGCACCAGATGCCCCTATAACAGGGTGGTTGCCCATTATGCCAAAGGCATAGAATGGTATGCTGAACATGCCAGCAAATATGGCAGATAGCAGGTATAGGGTGGTGAAATTTCTCTCTCCGAGGCTTTTGCAAACCTCAGTTGCAAACATCCAAAACATTAGCATATTAAAGAGGATGTGCATAAAATCGGTATGTATAAAGGCATAGCTCACAAAACGCCAAAGCTCGTGGGCTTGGCTTGGGATAAAGGCTCCATACCACAGAATATAATCGCCGAGGTTAATCCAAGACAGCAAATAGACAATGGCATTTGCTAGCAATATGGCTTGCATAGGGCGCGGTAAATATTTGAATGGAGTTAAACCAAGCATTTGACAAATAATGTAGAAAAATGGAGCTAAGGAGATTCGAACTCCTGACCCTCACGCTGCCAGCGTGATGCTCTACCAACTGAGCTATAACCCCGGATGAAATGTAAATTTAGAAAAAAATTACGGATTTGTCAAGTAGTTATGAACTTACTGAAATTTTGCGAAATTCAATGAAATAATATAAAAATGCAGGCAAAATTCGCTTTTTTTGTTTTTTTTCGCTTTTCTGAATTTTTTTTCCGTTTTCTTACGTCTAAGTAATAGAACCAAAAAAAGGAGGTTTAAAATGACCGAAATCAAAACCAATCGCAACCACAAGGATAGCGTTTTCACATTGCTGTTCAGCGAGCCACCTGCCGCATTGGAACTCTACAATGCAGTGACAGGGCAAAACTACCCGCCAGACACGAAAATTGAGATAGTTACTCTTTCAAATGCTCTATTCAAAGGGCAGCTGAACGATGTAGCTTTCGTAGTTGACGACAGGCTTGTAGTCCTCATAGAGCACCAATCAACCGTGAATAACAATATACCGCTCAGAATGCTTATGTATTTAGGAAGGGAATATGAGCGAATAACGAAGGGCAGAGATTTGTACAGAGAGAAGTTGATAAAAATTCCTGCACCAGAGTTCATAGTTTTGTACAACGGTAAAGACGAATTTCCAGATTTCAAGGAACTTAGGCTTTCCGATTCTTTTATCACCAAAGGCAAGGGCAATCTTGAGCTTGTAGCAAACGTTTACAACATAAACAAAGGGCGCAATGCGGATATAGCGAGTAAAAGTCCAGTTTTGAACGGTTACAACGAGCTTATAGCAGAGGTGAACAAGAATCTCAAAACTATGGAGCAGTCAGAAGCTATAGAAGTAGCAATAAAGAGCTGCATTGAGCGTAATATTTTAGTATATTTCCTAGAGAAGCACGCTTCGGAGGTTTTGAATATGCTTTTTACTGAATGGAATTTAGACG
>CAZIMU010000007.1:0-24918 GCA_964540355.1 uncultured Fibrobacteraceae bacterium
CATCTTCTGGCATAACGCCGTCTAGCAGCTCCAGTTCTGGTGGTAGTTCCAGTTCGGGCAGTAGCTCCAGCTCAGAGGATGATATCTCCCCAATAATCCACTCTCCACTTTCAATTCTCAACCCTCAACTAATAACTTACTACTCCCTAAGAGGCGAACCTCTCGGTAATACAAAACCGACCAGAGCAGGAATTTATATATTTAAACAAGGGTCTTCAATTAGAAAAATCGCAGTGAGGTAATTTTCAACCACGGAGTTCGTTATGAAAAAGCTCGCCATCGCCTTATGTCTTGCAATAACCTTTGCCACGCCAGCTTGGTCGCAAGATGCTTGCTCGCAAAGTACAAAGTTATCAAACCCTTCTAGAACCATAACCTCTAATGGTACTGGTAATCTCAGTGGTTCTGGCAACACGCAAATCCATTACGAAATGTGGACTGAAGGTGGAAGCGGCAACAAGATGTTGTGGTTTGGAGCAGACAAAGGTGGCGGTTCTGCATTTAGGGCAGAATGGAATAATCCCAACGATTTTTTGGGACGTATTGGTTATTATTGGGGTAGTGGTGGAAAATATACTACGTATAAAAATATTTACGTGGATTTTAATTACACTAGATCTGGCAGAAGTACCGCTGGCGACTATTCCTATATAGGAATTTACGGATGGACAAAAAGTCCTTTGGTAGAGTACTACGTTGTAGAAGACTGGTTTGGCAATCAATGGCAAGGTGATGACAGTCCAAT
This sequence comes from uncultured Fibrobacteraceae bacterium, assembly GCA_964540355.1. Taxonomy (GTDB): domain Bacteria; phylum Fibrobacterota; class Fibrobacteria; order Fibrobacterales; family Fibrobacteraceae; genus Fibrimonas. The sequence goes on from CAZIMU010000007.1 coordinate 746, forward strand.
TACTACTAATACGACTGGTGGATCAGAAGTAGGTTCTTTCACTGTGGACGGCTCGAATTATAAGATCATCAAAAATACTAGAAACGGCAAGCCTTCAATTGAAGGCAATAGTTCAAATTTTACCCAATATTTCAGCATACGTCAAACTCAACGCAAATGCGGGACTATTTCGCTCACAGAGCATTTTAAGAAATGGGAAAGTTTGGGTTTGACTATGGGTAATATGTACGAGGCGAAATTTTTAGTAGAAGCAGGTGGCGGCACAGGTTGGTTTGATGCGTCATATATTAAATTCTCGCAAGAAGACCAACCTCGCGGTAGCGGTTCAACTCCAAGCAGCTCTAGCACAGCGGTTTCTTCTAGTTCCAAAGCGAGTAGCTCTAGTGCGGCAGTTTCTTCCAGTTCCAGTGCAAGCAGCTCTAGTGCGGCAATTTCTTCTAGCTCCAATGCAAGCATCGTAAGCAGTTCAAGTGCGGCAGATGTCTCCAGTTCCAGCGAAGAAACAACTATCAGCAGTTCCAGTTCTGACGATACCACTCCAATAATCAGCCACTCCTCACTAGCCCCCAGCCACTCCCCAACCTACTACTCCCTAAAAGGCGAGCCTCTTGGGAATGTAAAACCGCAAAAAGCAGGCATTTATATAGTTAAGCAAGGGTCTTCAATTCAAAAAATCGCAGTTAGGTAATATGAAAAAAGTCTTCTTTTTTCTCGCATTCTTGTTGTTCCTTGTCGTTTCTTGTTCAAACCAAAACGAGAATGAACCAAATAAACAAAATGAGCAGGGAGATTCTTCATCCTCTGCTTTATCTGCTGTAATTAGCAGTTCCAGCAGCGCAATGCCGAGCAGTTCCGATGCAGAAATTTTGAGCAGCTCCGATGTAGCAACTCCAAGCAGTTCCGATGCCGAAATGCCAAGCAGTTCCGATGTCGCAACGCCGAGCAGTTCCGCTGCCGCAACTCTGAGCAGTTCCAGCAGGGCAACAGCGAGCAGTTCCAGCAGAGCAACAGCGAGCAGTTCCGCTGGCGCAACGCCAAGCAGTTCCAGCAGTTCAAGGCAAAGTACTCCTAGTGGTGGCTTGAGATGCGCAGACCCAGTTTCTACCACAGCTACAGATTATTCAAATATGAATAACTGGAGCAAATTTACTCCTCCCGATAAACTCACCAAAGACGTTGATATATTCTTGTTATATCCCACATCAATTACAGGTAATGCCGCAGAAGATTGTCCTTATGCCAACATAAACAATTCCTCAATGCGCAGAGCTGTGGATCAATGGTATAGCGGGCTTGGAAAAGTAGTCACAGAGCATGTAAACCCATATTTGCCATACTATCGCCAAGCTAATGTTTTTGGCCAGTGTCCCAGTGGCTCCGGTCAAGCTAATATGACTGGCGGGGCTGCTATGGAAGATGTTATTGCTGCGTTCCAATATTACTTAGACAACATAAACAAAGGTGAGCGTCCCTTTATCATGTTAGGTTTTTCTCAGGGTTCGTCTCCATTATGGGAGCTCGCTGAAAACCGTTTAGAAAAAATCTGTGGTGCTGAATTTGGTGCTGCTAACCGGAAAAATCACATTGTGACGTATGCAACAGGCATACCTGGGCACGGCAAAATTGCCGCAAACAAGCCGGTCAAGTTCTCTGAAAGCTTCAATGACATTAACGTTATCACAGCTTGGAATCCCTACGAGGAATCAGATACGCTATGTACTTCAAGTCAGTTAGGAGTGCACGGAACAAACGGTGCACCTACTACAAACCCTATCACGTGGACAATAGACGAAAACTACCACCCAATGACGGAAAATTCTCTTTTGAACCAAAATACAATACTTGGCGCACGGTCGTATAACAAGTTGGGTATTCTTTTAGTGAGAAAAGCGAAAGACCCAGCAACCACTTGCAAAGCATCTGGCAATATGTATATGGGGCTGCACGGTCAAGACATTTCGTTATTCTCTGCGTCTATAATACAGAACATTCAAGACCGCATTGAGGCGTGGAAGGCGAAATACCAGTGAGGTAAATATGAAAATTCTTCGTTTTGCCATAAGTTTTGTTTTGTGCTGCGCGCTTTTGGCGATGGCACGTGAGTATAGCGGAGTTGTTGTCAGCAAAGCAACTCGGAATCCGATAGAAGGTGTTTTAGTTTCGGTGGGGCATTCGGAGTTCTACGCCCGCACGGATAAAAACGGCAAATTTTCTATTACAGACCCTACTCCAGAAGGTGAGCCTCCCACCCCTGAACCTCCTACTGCAATATCCAAGGTGAAGTTGCAAAATGCGCGGTGGAATTTTCAAGGGCGCACGCTTGATTTACGTACTGTCCCTGAGGTAAATTCTGTGTCTATCTATACCACTAATGGCAAAAGAGTTTTCAACGGTCAAATTCCGTCATCAAGGATTGTTGCGCTACCATCTATGGCAATGGGAATTTATATAATTGAGTTGCATGGAGAACATGGGGTTATAACCAAGCTCTCAAAAGATGCAGCAGTTTCTGAAAGGCTCATTTTTCGGCACGATGATTATCTTCCAAAAGATAGCTCTATGACAAATTCCAATACCGATATGCGCATTGAATTAAGTCCAGACGAGAGGAGTACAGTTTTTGACCAATCAAAGGTGCACGAATACCGTTTTACAATAAATACAACGGATTTGGACTATATGAATAAGTATGGATGGAGGGAGGAATTTAAACCCGCCGATTTAAATTTTGAGGGTAAAAAATATGAAAAAATAGGGATTCGCTATAAAGGCTCAGATTATTCTCTTCCAAGGTGTTTTTTCGCTAATGGCGACACAACCAGAGGCAACCCAAATAAAACATGCGCTAAAATATCCTATAAGTTGAAATTCACGGAATACAATAAAGACCTGCGTTTTTACACCCTGAAGAAAATTAATTTGCATGCCTTTGCCGCAGACGCAACAAAGATGCACGAGATGATATCTTATGAATTGTTCAGGGATATGGGAATTCACGCTCCGCGAGCATCTTATGCCAATGTATATGTCAACGATAAACTTATAGGGCTATTTTTGGCGGTGGAAGAAATAGATGGCAGATTTACCAAATCCAGATGGCCCGAATACGGAGATGGAAATCTTTACAAAGAAGTGTGGCCGCGTACCACCGATACACAATATTACAAAGACGGTCTCAAAACCAATGATGATCCAGAAGATAATCCTAACGTACAGAGAATGGTATCATATTACAATGAGATTAATAATTCAAATGAGCAGAACTTTGAGCAAAATCTCTCTCCTTATATGGATTTTGACTATCTATTGCGTTACTTGGCTGTTGACGTAGCCATCAAGAATTGGGATGGCATAAGGTCGTGGTATTGGGACAATACCAAGCGGCAGGGCAATAATCACAATTATTATTTTTACGAAGAAGAAAATGCAAACGGAAAAATTTGGATTGTTCCGTGGGATATGGATCAAGCATTGGTGCAAAGAGATAACTACTTTGATGCTATGGGTGGGTTTGGCGGTGCGCTACCGCAATGGAATGTGCCTACTACTAACTGTACAAACCAATCTGCTGGTTTTGGCGGTGGAAATACGTTTGTGCCGCCAAATTGCGATAAACTCACTAAACTTATGGCTGCCGTTTTTTGGAACCGTTACGTGCAACTAGGCGACCTATTTTTGAAAGACTTGTTCGTAAGCCAGCGATTAAATGACAAAATAACCAAACATTCAAATTTGATTTCTAACGCTGTTCAACAGGATCCAAATATCAATCAGAGTACTTGGACAAATGATGTCAATAGCCTTAAAAATTATTTGCCAAGCAATATCTCTTCGTTCAGAAGCTATTTGCATCCGTAGATGTGGAAAACTACATTAAGATTCTTTTTTTATGGAAATACCCATAAAAAGAGAATTATTTTGTATTTTTTCGATTAATTTTACATTTTTTTTCGAAAAATTTATCGTTTTTATTAAATCAGGTATATTTTTATTATGACAGTACTGTAAATCGGAGGATGCTATGTCTGCTCAAAAACTCAAAAAAGGTCTCATAAGTTTCCTTTTTTTCTCAATGCTTTTTGTTTTAGGGAGTTGCTCTTCAAGCTCCTCACCATCGGGGCCAAGTGAACAACAAAGTATAAAATCAAGTGCTGGTGCAGGTCAATCTAGTAACTCTGGCGCTGTAATTCCAAGTTCAAGTAGCCATCATTCCAGCAGTTCCGAAGATGTAATTTCAAGCAGTTCAGAGATTGAGAGTTCAAGCGATTCTGGGAATACAGATTCAAGTAGCTCCGAAGCAGCAATTTCAAGCAGTTCAGCGGCAGCAGTGAGTTCGAGCAGCCGTACCGCATCTAGTAGTTCTGTTGCAGTAAGTTCAAGCAGTCGTGCCGCATCTAGTAGTTCTGTTGCAGTAAGCTCTAGCAGCCGTGCCGCATCTAGTAGTTCTGTTGCAGTAAGCTCTAGCAGCCGTGCTGCCTCAAGTAGTTCTATAGCGACTACAACCTCAAGCAGCTCTGTGGCAGCAGCAAGTTCAAGTAGCCAAGCAGCATCTACGCCTGTTACTACGAGATCTTGGACAAATGTAGATTACGCACCCACCGCTTCACGTAGGCATGCTCGTCAGAGATACGACATCAAATTGCCGTCTTCTGGCAACGGTCCTTTCCCTCTATTAATTTATGTACACGGCGGCGGATTTAGCGGCGGGGATTGGCAGTTAGCTCAGAACCAAAATGGGCTTGTTAAAAGGGCTAACAACAACGGTTACGCTGTTGCCAGCGTTGGGTACCTCCTTATGGGTCAGAGCGGTTGGAGCGGCGGTCAAAGGGCTTTCCCCGAAAATGTTGAAGATGTTTTGGCGGCTATCCGCCATTTAAGAGCCAACGCCAGCACATACCATATTGACCCCGATAAATTCGCCGTATCTGGTTTCTCGGCAGGTGCTTACATGACTGCGATAGTCTGTGCGCTCTCCAATGCAACAAACCACGGCTATAATATAACCGACCTAGGCAATGCCGGAGTTTCACACGCGGTTCAGGCGGCGGCAAGCTCTGCGGCTCTCACAGATTTTTCGCTGTTGGAGACACATGAGGCTGCAAATGGCGGAGGTATGCTAGACCACGATGCATCTCCCGAAGGGGCAATGCTGGGTGGCAACTTGAAAAACGATGCAAATAAAGAACCCATGAAAACATATCTCAAACAGCAGAATCCGTTAACTCACATCTCGGCAAATACGCCGCCCATATATATGATGCATGGCGATAAGGATAATTTGGTTCCCTGGCAACAGTCAGACATAATGGTGACCAAAATCAATAGTTTTGTTGCGGGCAAGGCGAAATTCAACAAAGTTAGCGGAAGAAGCCATGCGGACTTTGATGGCGAAAGCGATTCAAAAACGGTAGAGATACTTAAATTTTTGGATAATGCGCTTGGGATTACGAGGTAAAAAAATGTATATTGTAACAACGAGGTGAATATGAAAAAGTCGTTGTTTTCAATAGCTGCGGTTATGATTTTTGTGGGCACGGCATTCTCAGCTAACCCACTCCTCCGTCAAAAATACACCGCAGACCCAAATCCTTTTGTTTGGAACGATAGACTTTATGTTTATTGCTCTTACGACAACAACAACCAAACAGACAACAAAACCTACAACATTAAATTTTATACGCTCATCTCAACTGACGATATGGCAAACTGGACAGACCACGGTGAGGTATTTAGCGTGGGGAGAGATTTGCCCGCGTTAAGCCAAGCTTATGCGCCCGGAACGGCAGTGAAAAACAACAAGATTTATCTTTATGTGCCAAATAGCGGTGCAAACATAGGTGCTGTTTCTGCCGATCGCCCAGAAGGTCCCTTTACCAATCCTAAAGGTAATTTCATCACCAAAAACGCCTCGCTGAACACCAACGTTGAGTGGCTTTTTGACCCTGCCGGATTTGTTGATACAGATGGACAGGGCTATGTCTATTTTGGCGGCGGTCCTGCCGACGGTAATCCCAAACCTGGTTCAAATTTGAGAGTGGCAAAACTTAATGCCGATATGGTTTCCCTCAATGGAAGCGCAACTACCATTACTGGTTCAACTAGGTCATTTGAAGCCGCTTATATGCACAAACGCGATAACACATACTATTTTACTTATTCCCAAAACTTTGACGGCGGTTCAGCCGACATCGCTTACATGACAGGCACAAATCCAATGGGACCTTTTACTTTCAAGGGCACAATGCTGCCAAATAGTGCTTCTGGCGGCGGCAATAACCACGCTGGAGTTGTGCAATACAAAAGTAATTGGTACGTTTTTTACCACGACCGCAAACTTAGAAAAACAAACAACGTCAGCAGCGGTGAGTTTAGGAGCGTGAGCGTGGACAAATTGGAATACAACACAGATGGTACAATGAAACAGGTAGTGGCTACGGACGCTGGTCCCGCGCAGATAAAAAACCTTAACCCTTACGATACTGTTTTGGCAACGACTATGTTCAAGCAATCTGGTAACATAAAAACAGCAATATGCTCCGCCAAAACTCCTGGCACCATAAGCAACAGTGATGCTGCTAGTGCTGGCACATCGGGCGATAGATGCGTGATGCTCGTCTCAATCACGGATGGAAGCTGGGTTAATCTCAAGGGCGTGGATTTTGCAAACGGTGCCACATCATTTGTGGTGCGTGCGGCAAGTGCCTCCGCAGGCGGTTCAATTGAAATCAGAACTGGGAGCAATACTGGTACTTTGGCTGGAACCTGTGCTATCGGAGCGACAGGCGGCATAACCACATGGAAAGATATTGAATGTGATATTTCTATGACCGCTGGCGTAAAAGATTATCTATATCTAGTGTTCAAAGGCTCTAGCAATCAGTTCCGTGTGAGCAAGTATATATTTAAAGCAAGCGGTTCAACGCCCTCTAGCAGTTCAGCAGCACCATCCAGCAGCAGCCGAGCAGCGAGCAGCAGTAGCATAGCGGCAAGCAGTTCAAGCGTGGTAGCTTCTTCTAGTAGCCGAGCAAGCAGTAGTTCAAGTCATAGCAGTTCCTCCATTGCAGCATCAAGTTCCAGCAGTGATGAAACTCCTAGCAGCTCCAGCGAAGACATAACACCGATAGCTAACCACTTGCCACTAGCTACTAGCCACACCGTAACATACTACTCCCTAAAAGGCGAACCTCTTGGCAATGCAAAACCGCAAAAAGCCGGTGTTTATATAGTCAAACAGGGAAGTTCAGTTAGAAAAATAGCGGTGAGGTGATATGAGAAACGTTGTTAAAATTTTGGTTTTTGCATCTGTTGCATTATGGGCGCAAACTAATCCGCTCAATATGACTACCGCACAAGTGGTAAAGGATATGGGGCTTGGGATCAATCTGGGAAATACATTTGAATCAAATGGCGACTGGATTAATGGCACTACCGTAAATGATTATGAAACCGCTTGGGGCAGCCCAACAATTACCAAAGCTATGATAGACGGCTACAAAAGCGCGGGTTTTAAAACGGTTCGAATTCCCGTGTCATGGACGAATTTAATGACCGGCAATACCACCGGCGGTACATACACCATAAGCACTGCATTGCTGAACCGCGTTGAAGAGGTGGTCGATTGGGTACTGGGCAACGGTATGTATGCTATTGTAAACATTCACCATCAAAATTGGATAAGAGACAACTTCCCCAATGATTCTGCGGAGTGCATGAAAAAATACACTCGCATTTGGGAACAAGTAAGTGCCAAGTTTAAAGATAAAAGCGGCTATCTCATACTTGAATCTATGAATGAGGAAGGTGTTTGGCAGACTGTATGGACAGATATGTACAGTAACGGGACAACTGGTAAGGCAAGGGCTTATGGATTGTTGAACGCCATAAATAAAAAATTTTATGATATAATTCAAGCCTCCGGCGGTAACAACGCTAATCGCCATCTGCTTATCGCTGGTTACGACACAAACATTGACCGCACAAGTGACCCGATGTTCAAATTGCCCACCGGTTGCACACATTGCGCGGTGTCTGTGCACTACTACGACCCCTTTGGGTTTACTCATATAGATAAAGACGGAGATTGGACACCGTATCTCGCTACGTGGGGAACCCAAGCGGATATCAATAGCCTGAACACAGAAATCAGCAAAATGGAAACAAACTTTGTGGATAAAGGGATTCCTGTAATCATTGGCGAGTACGGTTTTGCATCCAAATTGAATGATAGCCGTGGGCGAACTCAGGCACAGGTTACTAATTACACATTGAAAGTAGCTGAAGCGATATACACACGCAATATGTGTCCCGTACTATGGGATATTCAGTTGAATCCTGATAATGGCGAAGTGATTTATTACTACAACCGCAAGAGCAATCCTCCTGCCTTTGCAGACCAACAACTTGTTGTAGGATTAAAAAATATAGCTGGAGTTTCTTCTTCATCCAGCAGCTCAAGTGTGGTATCATCTAGCAGCAGCGGTGCTAGGAGCAGTTCAAGCTCTAGTTCTGAAGATGCAACTCCAATAGCCAATCACTCCCTACTAGCCACTAGCCACTCTCCAACATATTACTCTCTCAAAGGCGAACCTCTAGGCAATTCAAAACCAACCAAAGCAGGAATTTATATATTTAGACAAGGAGGTTCAGTTAAAAAAATTGCAGTGAGGTGATATGAAAAAATTATGCTTAAAAAATTACGAATAATTATATCACTTTTTATCTTTTGCCTGCTGACCTTTTATTTTTTGGATTTCGCGGGCATATTGCCACACCAAATTCACATCTTGGGGCAAATTCAGTTTATTCCAGCTTGGCTCTCTCGCAATGTTCTCGTTATGGTTTTTCTTTTGGTTTGTTCCTTGTTGTTTGGGCGAATTTATTGTTCCTTTATTTGCCCAATGGGAGTTTTTCAAGATATTGTATGCAAGAAAAAAGGTTATAAGTATAGGAAAAACAATCCTATATTGCGCTGGTCTATATTAGCTATTTTCCTTGTGCTTTTTAATTTAGGTTTCACCATAGCAATAGGATTACTAGACCCATATAGTGCATACGGCAGAATGGCAACACATATATTCAAGCCTATTTATTTGGCTATGAACAATGTATTAGCATACATTTTTAACCATTTTGGCAATTATGCTCTTTATAGAGTTGAAATATTTATACTTGATATTTTTTCGTTTATGGTTGCATTATTAACTTTGGCAACTATATGTGTGCTGGCTTGGAAAAAAGGGAGGCTCTATTGCAACACAATTTGCCCCGTTGGTACTCTTTTTGGATTTTTCAATAGATTTTCGCTTTTCAAAATCCGAATAAATAGCGACAAATGTGCATCTTGCGGTATATGCGAAAAAAAATGCAAAGCCTCTTGCATAGATTCAAAAACAAAAACAGTGGATTACAATCAATGCCTTAATTGCTTTAATTGTTTGAATAGTTGCAACAAAAAAGCAATATATTTTTCTATGGGCAAAAAAAGGCAAAGCGCGGTGGATAAAAGCAAAAGGAAATTTTTACTGACAGGCTTAACCATTGCCATAGCTGCTCCAGCGGTTTTTGCGCAAACAAACAAGAGAAATGCCATTAGCCCACCCGGAGCGATTAGCGCAGAGCGTTTGCAAAAACATTGTACCTCTTGCCATTTGTGCATATCCAAATGCCCCTCAAAGGTATTGAAGCCCGCATTTACGGAATATGGCGCCCGCGGTGTGATGATGCCCGTTATGTATTTTGAAAAAGGGTTTTGCAACTATGACTGCACTATATGCACAAATGTGTGCCCGAATAACGCATTGACTCCGCTAACAGTGGAGCAGAAACATAAATTGCAAGTGGGGAAGGTTGTTTTTGTTCCCGAACTTTGCGTTGTGAATACAAAAGGAACGAGTTGCGGTGCGTGTTCCGAGCATTGCCCAACTCAAGCTGTAAAAATGGTTCCGTATAAAAACGGCTTAACCATTCCTTTTGTGGATGCGAGTATATGCGTTGGTTGCGGAGGCTGCGAATTTATTTGCCCCGTTCGCCCCAATAGGGCAATATATGTGGAAGCGAACAAAGTTCATCAACAGGCACGTGCTTTTGAGGTTGAGAAAAAAGAGGAAAAAGAAATAACGGATTTTGGGTTTTAGAAATGGGACGACCGCAAGGGTAGCCATTACTTGGCATTTATTTCATCTATAAACCTTTTAACCGCTGCGCGCAACTGCGCCATAGTCTTAACGCTTTGCCGAATAAGACCAGGTATGTGCTTTGAGTCAACGAAGATAACTATTACAGCCAAAATCAAAAGAATTTCAGAAAGACCTATTCCGCTTGTCATTGTTTTTTCCTCGCGAAAAAAGAGATGAGTATGCTAAGGGCATAGAGCAATAGCAAGGGGCAGGCGAGCAGCACTTGAGAAAAAACATCTGGCGGGGTGAGGACTGCGGCTACGATAAATATCAGCACTATTGCATAGCGAAAATTGCGCAGCAAAAATTTGTGGTCAATTAATCCTATTTTTGAAAATACAAAAGCGAGTACAGGCAGTTGGAAAGCAAGCCCAAATGAAAAGGATATTTTTATCAAGAAACCGAAATATTCATCAACTCTGAAAAAAGGTTCAAGCGTTCCAGTTGCAAATTCTGTTAAAAATTTTAGCACAAAGGGCAAGGTGTAATAGCTGAATGCTATGCCGGATAAAAAACAGATTGTGGAAGCAAATGCGGTTGGAAGCAGCAAAAGTTTTTCTTTTTTGTATAGAGCTGGCGACACAAAACTCCAAGCCTGTTGGAATATGATAGGGGAGGCGAGCATCAGGCCGCATATAATGGCAATTTTTATGCTTAACATCACCGATTCTGCTGGAGCGGTGTAAATTATGCGCACCGATAAAGGCTTGCATAGTTCCAAGGTACGGGATACAACTAAATCAAAAATCTGTTTCCAATAATACCCGCAGGGAATGGCACAAATAATAAGGGCGCAACCGGAGCGAATCAGTACAAGTCGCAATTCAGCAATATGGGCTATAAGCGGCATTTCTTTGCTGCCGCCATCATCGCTATTTGCTGTTGTTTCCGTCACTTACGGAAGAACTCTCTTTGGAATTATCGTTTTCTATTTCTTTGGTAGCTTTTCTGAATTCCTTAAGCCCAATGCCTAAGCCCCTAGCCAATTCGGGAATTTTCTTTGCCCCAAACAACACCAGCACAATGAGCAGTATCACCAGCAGTTCTTGTACGCCTATAAATCCCATATTTTTTCCTCCGCTAAGGGTGCATTAGAAATATAGAAAATGCTGATTAACTCATATTTAAGTGCTCTGGGACAAGGGACTAGGGACATGGGATATGATTTTCATGTTCCTTATCCCATATCCCTTGTCCAAAACATTGAGTTAATCATTAATTACTATATTCCCCCCAATGTCTGACCATTTAGAAAATTTATACGAAAACTGGTTTTTGGATTATGCCAGCTACGTTATTTTAGATCGTGCCGTGCCTTATTACGAAGACGGTTTAAAACCTGTGCAGCGGCGTATTTTGCATACGCTTTGGGAGATGAACAAAAGCGATGAGCGGATGCACAAGGTGGCAAATATAGTTGGTCGGGCTATGCAGTATCATCCTCACGGAGATGCTTCTATTGGAGATGCCCTTGTGAATATGGGGCAAAAAAAATTACTTTTGGAAACTCAGGGAAATTGGGGAAATCCCACAACTGGAGATTCCGCTGCTGCGCCTCGCTATATAGAAGGCAGGCTCTCTAAGTTTTCACTTGAAGTGCTTTTTAATGCAGAGACAACCGAGTGGGTTCCAAATTACGATGGTCGTAGCAAAGAACCTGTTTGCCTGCCTGTGAAGTTCCCTCTGGTGCTGGCTCAGGGAGCAGAGGGCATTGCGGTTGCTTTGAGCACAACTATTTTGCCTCATAATTTTTGCGAACTTTGCGAAGCCAGCATTGCAGCCTTGAAAGGCAAAAAAGTTGAAATTTACCCAGATTTTTCAAGTGGCGGGATAATAGATGCAAGCCAGTACAACGATGGTCTTCGCGGGGGGCGCGTTAAAGTTAGGGCGCGCATAGAGAAGCTGGATTCCAAAACCCTTGTCATTAAAGAAATTCCCTTTGGAACCACAACCACAAGCCTTGCGGATAGCATAACAAAGGCAAACGAAAAGGGCAAAATAAAAATCAAAAAAGTTGACGACCACACCTCCGGCTCTGTTGAGCTTGTTGTGCATTTGCAGCCCGGCAGCGACCCGCAAACGGTTATAGATGCTCTTTATGCTTTTACCGACTGCGAAAAATCCATTGCCACAAATAACTGTGTTATAGTTGACGAAAAACCCCAGTTCCTCGGTTCAACTGAAATTTTGAAGAAGAGCACTCAGCACACAAAATCCCTTTTGGAATGGGAATTGAAAAACAAAATGCATCATTTGCAAGAACGCTGGCATTTGCTAAGTTTGGAAAAAATTTTCATAGAAAAGGAAGTGTATGAGGTTATTAAAAAGGCAAAAGACAAAGAAGAAATGGTAAGCTTGATAGATGCTGGATTAAAGCCTTATGTGAAAAAACTGCGCCGTAAAGTAGTTACAGAAGATATTTTGAAACTTGCCGAAATTCCAATACGCAGAATATCTTTTTTTGACCAGAAAAAAGCAAACGAATTGTTAAAAGAAATTGACGGACAAATTGAAGAAACTCTTTACCACCAAGAACATCTAACTGATTACGCGGTGGAGTGGTTCAAAGGGTTGCTCAAAAAGTATGGTTCGGGTAGGGAACGTAAATCACAGATTGGGGAGTTTGGAAAAGTCAGTGCCATTCACGTTGCCCTATCCAACCAGAAATTATATGTTCATCGCAAAGAGGGATTTGTAGGTACTGGGTTGAAGAAAGAGGAATATTTATTTGATGTTTCGGAATACGATGATTTAATAGCATTTTGCCAAGATGGAATGTTCAAGGTGTTCAGGCCTTCGGACAAGGCTTTTATAGGCAAGGATATTTTGCTTGTGGAAAAATTCAACAAAGACGATGCGCGCAGAATTTACAACGCAATTTATCAAGAAGGCAAAGACGGGCCGGCTTATGTGAAACGCTTTAATGTGGGTGGCATAACCAGGGAAAAAGCGTATTCAATGGGCAAAGGTGCGCCGGGTTCCAAAATATTGTACCTCTCTTCAAACCCAAATGGAGAGGCAGAAAGCGTTACTGTTTTCTTGAAACCAAGACCAAGAACAAGATTGGAAATTCCTGTGGATTTTTCTGAAACTCTTGTGAAAGGCAGAGATGCTATTGGAAATATGGTAACCAAATATGGGGTTAAAAATGTTAAAATATCAAAGAAGGGCACAAGCACTCTTGGAGATATGGAATTATTTTTTGACCAGCTTTCTGGAGTTGTGAGCATTGCAAACAAGGGCGAGAGCCTTGGCGAATTTGGCAAGTTCGATAAACTTCTTGTGCTTAAAGAAAACGGAATGGCAAAAATTTACGAAGCAAGCGATACCATTTTGGTTGGGCAGCAAATATCTTATATTGCGCGTTTTGAACCTTCAACAATATATACCCTTTTATATTTTGACGGCGTTAATTCTCAATACTGCGTTAAAAGGTTTAATTTAGATACCGCTCCGCAAACGGTGGAGTTTTCGCTTTTAACAGATAATCCAGATAGCTCAATGGTTTTGTTTTTTGACGATGAAATTCCCGTTGCACAAATTGACGGCAAAGAATACAATTTGGCAGAACTTGGTGAAATTCGTGGCTACAAGGCTTTGGGGAATAAATTGGATTTCAAGAGAATCAAAAAAGCAATTAAAACCCCAGTACTATCCCTAGAATAAAACTGTTGACATTGCTTTTGCTTTGATTTGGGGAAATTAAATATTCAAGAGATAACCAAGAGTTTTTAGTGTTTTCTATAAGTTTTTCAAAATGCTGTCGCAAATTATAAGCAATAGATGTGCTGAGTGAGACTGTATAGCTGCCTGTTAACGTCAAGTCAGAACTATGCCCAAATGTGAAACCTAAATTTGGTGATACCAAAAAACCCACTCCGCTGATGTATCCTATGCTTGAACCTGTTTTTTCAAATAATTCTTTACATTCAATATCATTTTGAGTTTCACGGGTTTCTCCTATATGTGAAAACTCGTTTCTTAAAATGCTCAAATTGGTATTGTCAAAAGAGAGAACGGGACCTGCGAATACAGTATATTTTTCTTGTATGTGCATAAATTTTACATTTCCCGAATATCTTTGATTTGTAAGATTATTATCGGAATCTAAATTTCCTCCTAAAAATTTTAGACTTGGTCCAGAAGATATAAAGGAATTGTAAAAATAATTTCCCTGAATATTCCATGTCAATAAATTCTTGCAACCCGTTCGGCTTAAAGAGCCAAATCCCATTCCAGCAGTTAAACCTTTGCTTTGTGTTATACTTTGATTAGGCAGGGGAATTGTACCCTGATTTTGGGGAGTTGCCTTAGGATAGGCAAAAAGAAACAGCAGGCTAATAACCAGCTTGCGCAAATAGCTTGGCAACTGCCATATTGTAATCATAGACTGCAAAATAGTAATCCTTTTTCATAAGTAGGTTTTTTTTGTATGTGCTTGCCAAAAGCCCAGAGGCTTTGCTGGGATTTATATCGTATTGAAGTGCTGCCCCCTTTAGCATACCTTCCGTTGCCCTAAGGGAATTTCTTGCGCTTTCCAGTTTGCCTTTTGCAACCAAAAAATCTTCGTATTTTTCTTCTATTTGCAATTCAATGCCGTTGTGTGCATAACTTTGAGTTTGCTGTAAAATGCGGTAATCTGTGCGTGCTCCCTTGTAGTTTTCCCAATGGCTCCAAAAGTTCAATTTATATCTAACTCCTATGCCAAAAGCACCGCTTAGTTTGTTCACAGGGTCTTGAGCAAAGGTATTTTTTGAAAGGCTTGTGCGGTCTCCTGCCCATGATTTTGCATATTCAAATTCTCCCATTATGAAAAATTCCGGCGCAAGTTTTGCAGCAGCTAATTCCATTTGCATACTTGTAGCTTCTAAACCAAAGGCCAGCCTGCGAATATCTGGATGGTGCGTGTATGCCCATTTTTTTAGAGAATCTAGGCTTGGCACAAAATCGTTTGTTGCTGCGAGCTGCTCGTCTAGTGGCTCAAATGAAACGGAATCTGGCAGTCCAAGGGCAAATTTTGCCGCAAGCCCTGCTTTTTTTAAGCCCGATTTTGCATCCAAAACAGCTTTGTCTATTTCAAAGAATCCAGCTTTTAACTCCAACAAATCCATTTGCGAAACGCCTTCATCTTCGTCATCAAGGGCTTCTTCCATTTTGTCTGCGGCTTTGTGCAATTGTTTATAGCCATCTTGTGCGAGTTTGTCCATTTCCATTGCGAGCAAATATCCGTAATAGTAGCTTAAGAATTCTACCTTTTTGTAATATTCCTTTCCATCAATTTCCATTTTTTTCTGTTGAAAATCTGCTTTTGTGGCTCTTAATCCGAGTTGCAGTTGCCCGTAATTCAAAGGCTGTGCCGCCTGAATCACCATTCCATAAAAAGGTCCCATTTGGGTAAAATCCCATAATTTAGTGGTTTCGCCATTATCATCAACACCTTTTTTTAATCCAGGTACAAGCCCTGTGAGCATTGAAAGCTCAAATTTAGGGAGCAATGCTCCGGCCTTTACCTGCTCTATTTTGCCTTCTTTTGCTAAAAGCGACATTTTGCTTTCCCTGAATCTGGGGTCTGTTTTCAGGGCAGTCTCAATAAATTCGTCTCTGCTTAAACGAAGCAAATTGCCTTCTGCAAAAGAGATGGTGAACAAAAAGAGCATGAGGAGAATGATTTGCACAAGGGAAATATAGTAAATGCTGATTACCAGAACAATAAAAAACGCCCATCTATAAAATCTCTACCAAATTTATTTTTGGACAGGGGAAATTTTCTATATTTGTGCCGTACAACCCTAAACATGGAGAACATAATGAAAACACAACTCTCAAAACTCGCGCTCGCAGTAGCCATTGGGCTTGTCTTAACATTCACATTTTCTTGCTCTAGCGACGATGATGGCGGCAATGAGCCAAGTGGTGGCATGTCTTCCTCTAGCGGTGATAGTGATAACAACAAATGCAACAGCATAGCAACTTGTAAAACAAAGCAAATCGGCAGCCAAAATTGGCTGGCAGAGAACCTCAACATCGATGTGAGCGGTAGCGTATGCTTCGGTAACGACCCAGCTAACTGCACCAAGTATGGTCGTCTTTACAACTGGGCAACTGCAATGGCATTGCCACCTAGCTGCAATTCCAGTTCCTGCGCTTCGAAAATAAAAGCAAAGCACCAAGGCATTTGCCCCAGCGGTTGGCATATACCTAGCGATGACGATTGGGATGAGCTTATAAGTTATGTTGAGAGTAGCAATGGTTGTGGTGTTTGCGCAGGCAGGTATTTGAAGGCGACTAGCGGTTGGAACGATTACAATATAAAATCAGGCAACGGCGATGACAAGTATGGCTTTACTGCTCTGCCTGGCGGCTACGGCAGTTCCGATGGCAGTTTCAACTATGTTGGTGATTACGGCAATTGGTGGAGCTCTAATGAGAGCAATAGCTACTACGCCTACTACAGGTTTATGTACTACAACCGCGAGCTCGTGGGCTACATCAACTACGGTAAGGACTACTTGCATAGTGTTCGTTGTCTCCAGAACTGAGCAAAATTTTACTATATTACTCGTTATGGATAAAACTCTTGTACCATTAAAAAACGCTTACAATGTTGCAATGAAGTTCATAGAAAGCGAGTCTATGAAAAAGAAACCCAGCACCATAGGCTCTGTTTCTTGGACAAACTTGAAAAACGAGCTCAATTTTTTGGACAAAAATAAGTCAGACAGGGTTATGAATTGGTTAATAGAAAACTGGCCGCCCCGCTCAAATTATTCAATGCCATATCTAACCGAAAACGAAAGAAATGCCTTTGATTCAGATGCTTACCGCCTTTTGCTTCGCTCATATAGAACCAGAATGGTTCCAGAACGCTTTATAGAAGACATAATAGTTCGTGGCGTTGACTACGATGGATTGCATTTTTCAAAGGAATTTTTGCACAATTGCTTGGCAAAATTTTGGGAAGATTCCATGCAAGAAATTCCTCAATCGTGCATACATTAAGAGTAATCGGCGGAGGGCTCTCTGGGTGCGAGGCAGCTTTGCAGTTAGCCTGTAGAGGGTTCAATGTAGATTTATACGAAATGCGAAAAGGGGATGGCAGAACTCCGGCTCACAAAACGAGCAATTTGGCAGAATTAGTTTGCAGCAATAGTTTTAAGGGAACTCAGCTCACAAGTGCTCACGGGCTTTTGAAAAATGAGCTCAAAATGCTCGGCAGTTTTCTTTTGCAGGCAGCAGAGAAAGCAAGGGTTCCGGCTGGAGAGTCTCTAACCGTGGATAGGGAAATTTTTAGCAAAGAAATAGAGCGCTTAATGGCTGATAGCAAAAAAATAACCTTGCACCCAAATGAATGTACAGATTTGAATTCCGATGTTCCAACTCTTGTGGCTGCGGGTCCGCTTTGTAGTGAAGCTCTTGCAGAACAAATAAAAAACATTACAGGCGAAAAATTTTTGCATTTTTTTGATGCAATAGCACCAGTTATAGAAAGCGATTCCATAGACCATTCTTTGGCTTATGCCATGAATCGCCACGGAAAAGGTGATTCTGCCGATTTTATAAACTGCCCGTTGGACAAAGAAACATATTTGGAGTTTGTTAAAAGATTGCAAGAGGCAGATAGCGTAGAGGAAAAACCTTTTGAAAAAGGGGAATTGTTTGAAGGCTGCTTGCCTATAGAAGAAATGGCTAGGCGCGGGGCAGATACCCTTCGCTTTGGGCCAATGCGCCCCATTGGGCTTGGCAAGCATTATGCTGTTATACAACTTCGTGCAGAAAATGCGCAAAAAACACTTTACAATATGGTGGGCTTTCAAACTAGGCTCAAATGGAACTCTCAAAAAGAAATCTTTAGGCTTGTTCCAGCTTTGAAAAACGCCGAGTTTGCTAGGCTTGGTTGTATGCACCGCAACACATTTATAGAAAGCCCAAAACTTCTAGATAAAACCTTAAAATTAAATTCACATAAAATTTGGTTCGCAGGGCAAATCACAGGAGCAGAAGGCTACACAGAAGCCATAGCCACTGGCTGGTATGCAGCTTGGAATATGGCAAATCACTTGCTAGGCAAGGAACCCGAACCTCTCCCGAATGGAACTTGCATTAGGGCATTGATAGAAGCCATAACTGCCTCGAATGAGCATTTTCAACCTATGAATTTCAATTTTGGATTATTGCCAAGACCAGAGAATTTGCGAAAGAGCATAAAGAAGAATTTTTTAATTGAGCAAACTCAAAAAAAAATAAGTATATTTTTGCAATGCTGCCGAAAGAATTAAATTTAGTTTTTCGAAAGTACAAAAACAAAGTTTTTGTGTACGCTTGGGAATATTTTACTAGGCGCATACACGATGAATTGGTTTACTCAGTATTAGAAAAATCTCCATTTTTTTATGTTGAGATAAAATTCAGCGTTGTTAATAATGAATTGCCCTCAGCGGATGACCGTTTGAAATTTTGGAAAGCATTTTTTGAGTTTCTTTCAACAAAAAAGAGAGGTTGCGATTTGTGTGGTTTTTTAAGTGAAAATGAGGGAATAGGTTTTTTGTTTGTGGATTCGGTTATGGGCAACAGTGAGAATAGTCCGGTTTGGAACAGATTTTGCACAGAAATGGAAGCTCAAACTTTTTTTGATATGAGAAAATGGAAAGGAATAATTTACGCTGAATACCCACCAAAGGAGTTTTTTGAAAAACAATGAAAATTCTCGTTTTATCTTCGGTTTATCCTCGTTTTGATACGGATTCGGAAGTTCCCTGGCTTAGAATTTCTTTGAGGGAATTAAAAAAAAATAATTGTGAACCAATGCTCCTTGTTCCCTCATATAAGGGCCTTAAAAATCACAGCATAGATGGAATTCCTGTTTATAGGTTCAGATATGCTCCAGCAAGTTTGGAATTTTTAACCCACGATGAGGGGGCACCATCTAAAATAGCGAGAAATCCATTATTGCAGTTGCTTGCAATTCCATATATTATTTCTGGTTCCATTAAAGCTTTATTTTTGTGTTTGAAGCTAAAGCCAAATATAATACACGTTCATTGGCCTTTTCCTCACGCTTTTATGGCATACTTTGCTGCATTTTTCTGCAAAATACCAGTTGTTCTAACTTTTTACAGCGCAGAACTTTTGCTTGCGAAAAAGAAAAAATGGATTAAACCCATACTGAAAATATTCATAAAAAAAGCCAATTTGGTTTTTGCAATAAGTTCTTTTACGGGCAAAACGGTAAAAGAAATTTATGATAGAAAAATTGAATTTTTGCCCTATGGAACAACCTTAGATGGTGTTGATATAAATAAAAATAATAAATTGGATTCTCAAAGCAAATTTACAGTTCTTTTTGTTGGTCGCCATATTGAGCGCAAAGGAATAGAATATTTGATTAAAGCGGCTGCATCATTGGACAGCGCAAAATTTCAAATTCGCATAGCAGGGCGTGGAGATTTGACTGAGAAACTAAAAACGCAAGCCGCCAAAGATGCACCGGAACAAGTTGTGTTTTTAGGGAAAATTTCAAAAGAAGACCTTGAAAAGGAATATCAAAATGCCAACTGTTTTATTTTGCCAGCGATTATAGATTCCAGAGGAGATACAGAGGGTTTGGGAGTGGTTTTGATAGAAGCCAATCAATACGGTTTGCCTGTAATCGCAAGCAATGTCGGCGGCATTACAGATGTTGTGATGGACAAAAAAACAGGTTTGCTAGTTCCAGAAAAAAATCCAGAGGCAATAGCAAAGGCTATAATAGAACTTTCAGAAAATGAGGAGTTGCGAAAATCCCTTGTTTGGGGTGCAAAGGAACATATAGAACAGAATTTTTCTTGGGAAAAAATTATTGAGAAACAGATTAAAAATTACCTATCTCTTTCAATCTCCTAGCCCCAGGTTCTATATACTGCTCAAAAGATTTTATCCCTTTTTTCTTGCTCAAAAAACAATAAGCACCAAGAGCTTGCATAAGTCTCTGAGTGCTTGCTACTAAAAAATCTTCCCAAGCAGTTTCAAACGAAACGTTTTTCAAAAGCGGATTTGCGCTGAACCAAAGCTCAAATAATTGCTTAACAGTCTCTGCTGGAATCATCATATATGGATCCCACAAAAGAGAAGCTACGTCATAGTAAATTGAACCATTTCTCGCACCTTGAAAATCTATGAATGTAATTTTATTTTCGCCATGAATCATTATGTTTTGCGATTGAAAATCTCTGTGCATCAAAACTTTTGGCTGCGCTACTGCCTTTTTTGCCAAGTCCTTGAAAAATGTGGATAAATCCGCTGGGATTTCGGTATATCCCAAATGACCCTGCAAATAGTTTTCTGCATAGTAAGATGTTTCCCAAAGATAATAGTTTTCGTCAAAAATTCTGTTTGCAAGTTCGTTGTCAAGGGAAAAGGCTCGCTCGCTCGCCTCTTGCCAAACAATCAGTTTTTCCAAAACAGCGGGGTAGTGGAGCATTGGTTGCGTTGCATCATAAAGCCTAACAGAACCTAAATCTTGCATAACAACACGCTTTTCTTTTTCGTCAACGGCGTAAATTTCCGGTGTTGGGAGTTCCAAAGTGTTGAACAATTTTCCATAGCGAACAAAACGCTCAAAATCTGAGTCTCCTTCGTAAGACTGCTGCAAAATCAGAGAATGTCCTGCACTTGACATTCTGTAATATTTTCTTCCAGAACCTGCGGAGCCAGCTACGGTAAAGGAGTCTATATCTTTATTGGACACGGCTTTCATCAAGCCTTCTGGGGAACCGATATCTATCCAAATTGAATTTTTACTTGCTATTTGCACAAAAGGATTCTCGCCTTTTTTGAGCAGTTTTGCCCAAAAATCTCTTATATCTTTTTCTGCAACTTGCTCCCAGGCTTTTTCTGAATACCAAGATACGCCGGTGAATGTGGCATTTTCCGTGCCTTTTTCTCCAAATCTATTTTCAATGCCAACTAAATGCCCGTCTTTAATGCAGAGCGTATTTACTTCTGGATTGTCTATAGCGAGAAGTGCGCAAGAGGCTCCTGAGTTTCTCGCCTGTTTCAAAAATGTTTCTATATCTAAATTGTGTTCGCAGTCTCCGTTCAAAACAATGAGTTCACCTCTCTCTCCTTCGCTGTACATTCTTTGGATTGGGCCGCCTGTTCCCAAAATTTCTCTCTCAAACCAAACCTTATCTATGCCGAGTTCTGTGGCTGCGTTTTGTACTTGCTCTGCCAAGTGGTGCGCATTTGCGTGGATTTTTTCTGAGCCTATTTTTTTTGCAAGCAAGGCTTGCCGCCCAAGCGGGCAGTTATCCCCTATGGGAATAAGAGGCTTTGCTATTCGCTCGGTTAAAGGGCGAAGCCTTGTCCCTAGTCCTGCTGCTAATATTAGAGTGTGAAGCACTATGGATTTTCAGCTAAAAAATAATTTCTGTGCTGTTTTAAACATATCTTCCTTTTCTTCCAAGTTGCGACATTCGGCGTAAATGCGAACCTTTGGTTCTGTTCCGCTTGGGCGGATTAGCATCCAAGAGTCGTCTGTGAATATTATTTTAACGCCGTCTATGGTTATAAGTTCCTTGACTATTTTGTTTCTGCTGCCGATGGAAATTTGCGTACCGGGTTTTGCAGATTCTGCTATTTTATGAACTTTATCCATAAGTGGAGCGCCAACCAAAGATTTATCCACCTCAAAGCCGGAGCGTTCAGGATAAAGGCGACCATATTCTGAATATAAAAGGTCTAAGTATTCGCCTAGGTTTTTGCCCGTCACAGCCATGATTTCCAAAGCAAGCAAAAGCCCAAAGCCAGCGTCTTTTTCCAAAGTGTTGTTCAATCCTGTTATGCCATCGGATTCCTCAAAGGCTATCAAGGCTTTTGGATTTGCATTTCTCTTTAGCCAAGGGCGAAAGTTTTTAAAACCAACCGGAGTTTCCATCACAGGAATACCGAGTTTTGTCGCTATTATATTTGCAAAATTAGATGTTGCAACAGATTTTGCCAAAACGCCTTCTTCTTTGCGCCAAGTCACCATATAGTGAAAAGCTATTGCGCCAAAACTGTTCATATCTATTTCCCTTGTGCCATCGTAAAAGCGAATACGGTCGCCGTCAGGGTCAAAAATTGCTCCTAGGCGAAAGTGGCTTTTGCTGGCATTTAAAACCTGTTTTACACCAGCGAGGTTTTTAGAAGATGGCTCTGGGGCAATGCCGCCAAATAAAGGGTCTGTTTCGGTTCTTAGGCTAGTTAGGCATCCGGGGTTGTTCAAAAGTGCGGCAGGCCTGCCTCTTGTTGAGCCGTGAACGTGGTCGCATACTAAGTCTATGCTTTCTTTTGAGAGCAAAGATTGAATTCTGTTGTATTTTATGGTTCCCTGTTTTTCTGAGAATTTTTTATAGATTTTAATCGGGTCTATTATTTCCCAATTTATGCTGCCAATTTCTTCCCAAACATGGGTTTTCATTATTTCGTTTGAATTATGAGTAATTTTATCCGTGATTTCTGGACCTGCTGGGCCTCCGTCTGCGGGGTTGAATTTTATTCCATTGTAATGACTTGGATTATGAGATGGGGTTATGTTCACCGAGCAAGCCGCCCCCAAAAGCTCTATTGCCGCACTGAATTCCGGTGTTGGCATTTCGCCGCCATAATAAACCTTTATGCCAGCTTTTGTGAACTGGTCTGCAACTACCTCGCAAAATTCCTTGCCAAGCAAGCGGTTATCGTGCCCAAGGACTATACCTTTTAATTTCAATTCTTCAAAAGAATTTACGCCGAGTGCTTCAAAAGTAGCTGCATCTGCTTGCCTGTAAATTTGCAAAATGGCTTTTGCCACAACTTGAATATTTCTGAGCGTGAATTCAGAACCTATTTCGCCACGCCAACCACTTGTGCCAAAACTCACAACAGCAGGTTCTTTTGAACTAATTGCTATTTGTTTTACCTGTTCCACAAGTTCTGCAACACGCTCTGGGTTAAAACCCGGAGCTTGAATTTGCTTCCAAATTTCTGAGACATTTATATTAGGCATGGGGATAATGTAGAAATTTTTTTAGGGTAAAACAACTTTATACCTTCAACCCCTGAGCCACAATGAGAAAAATCTATCATAAACATAATAATAACCATTTTCGCCTTTCAATATTAAGGTTTTATCCGTCAGAGATTTGAGTGCTAATTTCACACTGCTTGCAGCTTTTAAACCGTGTCTCTGCATAAAAGAATATTCATAAGGAGATTTTACGCTATGTTCCTTAGCTATTGCTCTGAGCAAGTATAATTGTCCTCTGGTTATCATTTCGCAATAGGTTTTATATGTTGCGTTTTCTTCTTGCAAAATTCCATTTATCGCTTCCTTTGCGTTTTGTTCCGAATAATTTGTTCTGTCCATAGCAAACAATAAATTGAGAACCAATTGAACGTACCATGTGTGCCATTGCAAATTTTCTGTAAGATTCAATTTCTATTTCCTTTAAAATTATTTTTTGCGTACTTTGGTAAAATGGTCTGTTCACCGAAGAAAACATAGCATCCATCAAATGCTTTTTGCTTCCAGAAAAAATAAAATGAACATTAGGCAAAAATTGCATAGTGTCCATACCCTAAATATAGTAAAAAACATAAAATATGAAACATAAAATATGAAATGCAATATACCACTCACAAAAACAGTATTTAGATGGGTTTTTGGATGGTTAGCTACGCCATTTGGGAAAATATTTTTGGGGTAGAGCGGTTTTGGTTTACGCCAAAGGGTTGGAGGAAATAAGGTAGAGCATTTCAACAAATATTTTTCAGCAAATCGCTTGTTTTTATTTGCATTTTAGAGAAGGCAAACCATTTTTTTCCCAAATCTTTCAGCGATGCCCCTATGTGATATGTACAATCATCAATTAACAGAAATCTATCGTGTGATTTTGAAAATTTCTCTACAATAATTGGTGGATATTGGGAGTCGTGTTTTTGAATGTCTAGCTGCAACTGCTGTGAAATCTGTGCTGTATAAATCTTTGCCGATACTTTGGC
>CAZIMU010000008.1:0-24311 GCA_964540355.1 uncultured Fibrobacteraceae bacterium
CCATTCCTCTAGGCCCGTCAACCTCAACCAAGCACTGGCGGCAGTTTCCGCTAACAGGCAAATATCCGTGATAGCACAAATGCGGGGTTTCTATTCCTACCGCTTTGAGAGCCTCTATGAGGTTTGTGCCGCCAGGAACCTGAACTTCTTTGTTGTCCACAGTGATTGTCACCAGCGGAGAGGAAGCCGTTGGCAGTACAGGCATGTTGTAATGGTTGCTCATATATTATATGGTAATATATAAAAATTCTCCGCAAATTTGCGGTGAATAAGCAGATTTGTCAAACAACCAACAACGATTCGTCCCAGCTTTCGTGCTTTTCAAAACCGAGAAGATTCGCAGTTGTAGCCGCAATATTTGAAAGACCTGCATTCTGAATGTTTTTTAGCTTCAGTTTGCCGCCCGTTGCATTATCGTAGAGAATAAATGGAACAGGATTCAATGTATGAGCCGTTTTTGCCTTAAAGGAGCCGTCTTTGTTTTTCGCTGGCTCTTTGGTTTTTTTATCTATCTCGTACATCTCGTCTGCGTTGCCGTGGTCAGCGGTTATTAAAGCAACTCCACCTAGAGCATCAAGAACGGGCAAAATGCGGGCAATGGCTAAATCCACAGCCTCAACAGCCATAGTTGCAGCACGGAAAGAACCCGTGTGCCCAACCATATCGCCGTTTGCAAAGTTGCAACGCAAGGTGCTGTATTTGCCGCTTTTGAGTGCCTCTATCATTGCATCTGCTATTTCCGCAGATTTCATCCAAGGGCGTTGTTCAAATGGTATAACATCGCTTGGAACTTCAAGGTATGTTTCGCCTTCAAATTTGCCGGAGCGGTTGCCGTTCCAAAAATATGTCACGTGCCCGAATTTCTGCGTTTCGGAGCAGGCAAATTGCGTTAAGATGCTCTTTGAAAACCACTCGCCGCTTGTGTTTTTAATTGCCGGAGGAGGCACCAAAAAGCGGTTTGGGAGTTTTAAATCGCCATCGTATTGAAGCATTCCAGCATAAGTTACTTTTGGAACTCGTTTGCGGTCAAAGTGGGTGAAGGAGCTTTCTTCAAAGGCTCTTGTGATTTCAATTGCTCTATCTCCTCGGAAGTTGAAGAATACCACAGAATCGCCATCATTGATTGTGCCAACAGGTTCGTTGTTTTTTGCAATTACAAAGGGCGGCAAATCTTGGTCTATTGTGCCTTTGTACTTTTCACGCAGAGCTTTTATTGCTACCGATGCGCTCTCAAATTTATCGCCTTCCCCAAGCACGTGTATTTGCCAACCCAGCTCAACCATTTTCCAGTTGGCTTCGTATCTATCCATTGTAATTTTCATTCTGCCGCCACCGCTCGCTATGCAAACATCAAAAGCGGAATCGCTGAGTTCAGCGCAGAATTTTTCAAATGGCTCAACATATTCCAAGGCACTTGTCTCTGGAACATCGCGCCCGTCTAGGAGAATATGCGCTCTAACTCGTTTTAGGCCCTCTTTCTTAGCCTCTGCTATCATAGCTTTGAGGTGGTCTATGTGGCTATGCACATTTCCGTCTGAGAACAAACCTATAAAGTGGAGCGTTCCATTTGCCGCACCTTTTACAATTTCTTTCCAAGCATCTCGGTGCCAAATTTCGCCTGCTTTTATGGACTCTGCAACCAAGGCTGCCCCCTGATTGTAAACCTGCCCTGCGCCTATGGCATTGTGCCCCACCTCGGAGTTGCCCATATCTTCATCGCTTGGCATTCCAACGGCTGTACCGTGCGCTCTGAGCGTTATGTTTGGATATTTGGCAAAGAGACGGTCTAGCGTGGGTTTGCGGGCATCGGCTACCGCATTACCGAGTTCGTTTTTGGAAATCCCAACACCGTCCATAATTATGGTTAGAAGGGGACCTTTTATACCTGCGAAAGAGGAGAATTTTTTTAGCATACTGTGGAAAGATAGAAATTCTTAAAACTTCATCTTTCCTTTAACCTCTTCTGCCAGCTCTAAGCTTTCAAGCACCGAAAGCAGGCAAAAGCCAAATTCTGCGGCTGTTCCCGCTCCTCTTGATGTGGTTATATTTCCGCTCACAACAACGGGAACATCTAAATATTTTTTGCAAAAAGGCTCAACTTCTGGCCTTGTTGTTGGAAAGCTAGTGGCTTCGTGATCGCGGAGAATCCCTGCGTTTGCGAGTACTTTTGGTGCAGCGCATATAGCAGCGATTTTCTTGCCTTCCTCATAGCTTTTGAGCAGCAATTTTTTCACCGAGTCGCTTTTTAATAGGTTTTCGGTGCCTGGCCCGCCTCCGGGCAAAACAAGCATATCAAAGAGTATAGCTTCAATCTGCGATAAAAGCGAGTCTGCCACAACTGTTATGTTATGCGAGCTTGTAACTTCTTTTTTATCGCCAATGGAAACGGTTTGAACCTTAATCCCGCCTCGATGTAGAATATCGTAGGGGGCAACAAATTCGAGTTCTTCGAAACCAGTCGCTAAGAGAAAGAGGGCTGTTTTCATAATAGGGAGAATATAGAAAAATCCACCGCCTCTTTCCACCCAATTTCCTCTGGAATATCCTTGCCAGGCAACATAAGGCGGCAAATTTCGCTCAAAACCTTTTTTGGCGAAACACCGCTTTCTCTTTGCTTGCAAATTCCGTCTGAGCCGTCTCTCTTGCTAAGTTTCTTTCCGTTTGAATCGTAAATAAGGCTGTGGTGAATAAATATAGGCATTTCTGTTCTGCCTATTATTTTTGCTAGGGTTATTTGTTTATCCACGGAATCTTTCAAATCTTCGCCACGCACAATCAAATCTATGCCCTCTTCAAAATCGTCAATAACAACGGCAAATTGATATGTCCATTGCTCTAGTGCATCCTTAATGGCAAAATCTTCGCCTTCTGGATTTTTCAGCATAATTTTGGGTTTATCTGTTTTGTAGAATTCATATAGCAAATTTTTTTTCTGCAACATCTCAAAATATCTTTCATAAATTTCATAACGTTCGCTTTGAATGCTTTCGCTTTGCCACTCAAAACCAAGCCATTCCAAATCCTTTTTTATGATATCCGAAAAATGCTTTGAACAACGCAATTTATCGTGGTCTTCAATCCTCAAATGAATAGAGGCGTTTTTTGCCTTTGCAGCAACGGCAACACAGAGCGCACTCCAAATATGCCCTTTGTGCAAATATCCGGTTGGGCTTGGTGCAAAACGTGTTTTCATCTTTGCATACGGCGCGGAACAGTTCCAGAATCCGCTTTGGGAGAGAGGTTTTTCGCAGAGGCAAGCGCAAGCATAAGGAGCAAATCCCCCTGCCCGACTATGGTGCTTTCTTGAATCGTAAAATCATCGGCATTATCGTAAAATACTCCAGCTTGGGTATTGAATTTTTCAAAGGAGTTGTTTTTTGGAATGGCAAAATATTTTTGCATTTCCAAATGAGTTGCTTTGTCTCCCGGACCTTCCGATAAAGCGCCTGTGGGAAAAACTTTTGTTAAGCGGTAAATCCCATTGTAAACATTGCGAATACTGTAGGGCAAATCAGCGGATGCGAGCATTGCTATGCCCCAGTTGTTACGACCGAATACATAATCCAAAACTCCAAAAAAAGGCAAGGACAATTCTTTTCCCTGCAAACGCTGCGCCCTCAAGTGAACATTTGCCATTCCAATCCAGCGATGCAAACTGCTCCATATATAATCACCTGGAACATTCCATATATTTTCACCTTCATAGCGGCTCGCTTCCAAAAGCAGGCGGCTTTTTGCGGTTTCGTCTCCTTGTATTGCCAAGCGATAATTCGCAAAAGCGTTCCAAGCACCCCAACTCACCTCGCTTGCGGCAGGTGGTGCATAAGATTTTGTATCTCCCAGTTCTGCGGCTGCCAAAGCCATATTATCTTCATCTGTTTGGTCAAAATAAAAATCGTTGACTATATTGCGTTCAAAGGCGGAGGCTTGGGTGTCGCTTTGGTTTGCACGGGCATAAATCGTTTTTGCTTTTTCTCTATATTTTGCGGCTGAGTTTGCATCTATGTTTTTAAACACATTTGCACCCAAAGCGAGTGCTGCGGCTGTGCTTCCCATGTGTGCGCGAGACAAAGCGCACAATGCTGGTCTTTTTCCGTTCAAAGCATCCATTTCTGGAAGTCGCCATCCTTGTTCGTGGTCTTTGCTGTCTCCAACTTGTATAACAAAAGTATTTTTGTCTGGAAAAGTTTTGAGCAAATAATCAAGGCTGTACTTGGCTTCGTCTAAAATATCGGGCAAGTTGGAGGTGCTTTGAACCTTGACAAAAAGGGAAGGATTTTCTATATAGGCACTCAGCAAATGCCAAGCGAGATAGGCTTCGTTCAATGTGAATTTTATATAATCGCCCGCATCATAGTGCCCACCTTGCATATTTACGGTTCTGCGAGGAACCCCCTCTTGCCAAGCACCTTGCTTCCAATCTCCTTTAACATTATGTACAATAGCAACGCTATCTCCCGAATGTCTGCTGCGCATAGCTCGCAGGTGCATAAGTGCTTGCGTGGCGAATAAGGAATATGGGTCATCTTTAACAAGCACTTGCTGAGTTTGGGCATCTGCCACTTCCAAAACATAGCTTCCTTTTTCTTTTAATGTGCTGAAATCTATTGAGTATGTAAATGCTTGTGCTGCATAAATATTATCACCAGACTTGCCTGCTGGAATTTTGCCGCTTAAAACCGTACTATCGTTTTTTTTCAGATTCCAAATTTTTCCAGCAATATCTGTATCGGAGAGAACAATGGCTGTTTTATTGCGCTCTGGTGTATATCCGGCTTGATTTATTCTAACCCAAACACCAGCTTGGGCAGAGAGAAAGAAACCCGTGATGGCTATTGCGAATAAGGAAGATGAAGTATTCATTAATCCTGCAAGCAACGAACGCTGAATAAGCTGGATTTATTGTCACTGCTCCAATGCGCCCCATCAAAGTCGTTGTCCATTCCCCAACTGTAAGCACATTGAGAATTGCTCTCCGATGCACTCCACCAGCGAGCAGAATAACCGGTCTCATCGAAATAGCCTTCGGAATCGCCGAGGCCTCCTGGCAGAGCCGAAAAGCCAAAAACGTCTAAGCCGTTTCCAAAGTCATCCCAGCCGCTTTTCGTTTTGAGATTCTTTCCAGCGGAAACAATGCCGCCTGCAAAATCCACAAGAGTCAGCCATTCTTCATTGGTTGGCAAATGCCAACCAGCAGGGCAGGCTTTTTTTGCCGCTTCCCAATTGTAAAGCCTTCCATATTTTCTTTCGTAGCATTTACTGCCTTCGGCAACATAAATAAGATTTCTCGCCATCCAAAGTTGCTTGCCTATTTTTATAACTTTATACACATTGTCATCTCTAGTGTCAATAAAAACATCACTATAACTTGAAACTTTTGTTCCGCAATATGGACAAAAGTTCATATAGCTTTCTAGATTATTTTTGCAACTTGAACATAGCATAAATTTTTTCCTCACTTTAATTTGCTATATACTGTACATCCGCCATAAAATAGAATAATAATTAAAAATGTTGCCAAAGGTTTGTCAAAAGGATTGTATTTCCAATGAGCTACCTTGTCTAAATACAAATGCAAAAATTCTATTATAACGCTGTGCAAAAGATATGCGTAAAAAGATACTTTGCCCAAACTTCTGAGTAAAGACATCGATAGAATTGTAACCACAATGCCTTTGTCGTTTGCCAAAAAGAGTAATAATGCAGAATATAGAATTGGCGATACAATATGGTAAGATAACGCTATATGTACCTGCTTGAAAAGGCAAACATTCAAGCATAGCAAAATAGCAACGGAGAACAGAAATAAATCGTTTAGCAAGGCTTTTTTAGGCAGAGGAATTGCTTTATTAAAAAATAATTTTCCAAGCAACATTCCAGAGAAAAAATTGATGCCTCTAAAAATATTTGGCATATCTTTGAAATAAAGAACCACAAAAAGTGAAAGAGCCCAAGAGCATAAAAATAAAAGCCAAAGGGATTCTTTGCCTCGTTTGTTCAAAAATCTTGAAAAGCTCGGTGTTAAAATATAGCACAGAAAAAATACAGACAAAGCCCAAGAAGGCTGGTTAAGGCGAAACCCCATTTGGGGGACAAAAGCCCACAACAGCGATATGTGCAAGGCAAGGCTTTTAATTGCATAAATGGTGTTATCTAAAATATGCGTTCTGTAAATTGTTATGGCAAAAATAATCAAGGTGCAAATTATATGCAAAGGGTAAAGCCGTCTAAAACGTTCTTTCATAAAAGATTTTAGCTTAGGTATGCGTTCTTGCCTGCTGAATAAAATGGAATAGATAAAACCGCTCAACAAAAAAAACACATCTGCACTGAAAAATGGCGCATTTATTACAGTTCCCAAAAAAGTTCCTTTTGCATAAGAGAGCAAATTAGACGAAGAAAAATGCAACAGAACAATGTTTAGAGATGCAAAAAAACGCAAGGAATCTAAAGCGGGGAAGTAGCGCATATATTTACCATATTCCCTTACACAATTTCATATCTTGCGGAATTTACAAGTTTAATGGAATTGTAATTATTCACATCTTTAAATTCAAATGACCATAAAGAGTAAATATTCTCTCGCTTTTCAAAAAATAAAACTTTAACCTGTTTTTTGGAATGAATTTGCCATTGCCTAAATGGATAATATAATTGCCTGATAATAGTGTTTTTTGTTTCAGAATTTTTTGCTTCAATTAAAACAATCTGCTCTTTGCCTTCATAGCCAGCATCAACTTCGGTTTGCACACTTTCCACTGTTATTTTCTGTTTGAATTCCCCTGCAATAAAATCAAATTTCGGGGTATATTTTCTGCCTCTAATAGTCAATACCAAACTTTGGTCATTTAAGAAAGTGCGAATTAAACTGGAAGCATAAGCAAAGTCCAAGTGCTGCATTTCTGAATTGCCGATTTTTGAAGTTTCAAGCTCAAAATCAAGTTTAGATTTATAGGGAATTATTTCAGAAGTAATTTCTGGAATGTCAATGTAACCTTCGCCTTGCAAAATTGCGTAAATTCCATTTTTTATCGGTAAAATAAACAGATTATTTTCAGCAAACACATTTGGTCTGTCTTCTCTGGAATCTTGCTTGCACAAAACTCTAACCTCTCTTTCGCCAGTTGTTTTGAAGGCAAGCGTTGCGATTTTTATCTGCTCCGCTTCAAGAATAAAAGGAGTCTTGGAAAAATCGTGTTTATCCATTTTATGCATTTTGAAAATAGCTTGCCAAGGTTTGTGATTCATTATGCTTTTCCGTAATTTGTTATCAGCAACTCGCTAATTTTCCCTCTGCCATTTCCATTGCAATTAACCGCTCTGCTTGCGGTTACTTTGAAAATATTGTAACCTCTGTAAGCATTTTCAAAAAATTTATCCTTGGGGTTTATGCTAGTTGGGTCGGAATTTGAGAGCATTAGCTTTGCACCCTTTTCGCTGTCTATTTTTCGGAAAAATTTCGCCAATTCAATTTGATTGTCATCGTTGAAAATCATTCCTGTATAGGTTGTAAAACTAGATGTTTGGGTTAAGGGTCTGTATGGAGGGTCAAAATAGACAAAGGATTTTTCATTTATTTTTGAGTAGCAATTTGAATACTCGCTATGCGTAATTTCTGCATTTTGCAATATTTTAGAAACGGTTGCTATGTTGTTTGCGTCAAGGATTGCTGCGGTTTTGTATTTGCCATAAGGGACATTGAACTCGCCTTTTGAATTTAACCTGAAAAGTCCGTTAAAGCAAGTTTTGTTCAAAAAAATGAACTGAGCCGCTCTTGATACCCAGTTTTCTGACAATTTTTTGTAGTTGATTTCAAATCTCTGCTCGTTGAAATGTTCGCGAACAGACAAAAATAAATCGTTTCTCTTTTCTTGCTTCGTTGAGTTGTAAAGATTTTGATACTGTTCCAAAAAATCAAGCAGAATTTCTGATTTTTGTTGAATAACAATGTAGGTCAATATCAAATCTTTATTTAAATCCGAAAGAAAGGCGTTTTTTATGCTGTATTTTCTAGATAAATAAAAATACAAAGCTCCACCGCCCAAAAATGGCTCCACATAGTTTTTAATGGATTTTTTTCTCAACTCATTTGGGTAATAATTCTCAAATTGCTCAAGGAGCTGGCTTTTGCCACCCGCCCATTTTAAAAAAGGTTTTGGTTCTATTTTACGTTCTGCCACGCCTTGAATATAGAAAAAATATTCCCCCTAAACTCCACAGCATTTCTTATACTTCTTCCCCGACCCGCATGGGCATGGGTCGTTTCTGCCTACGGTTTGCTCTTTGCGCACGGGTTCTGGTTTAACCATACTACCTTCGGTAAGTAGCCACTCGTTGTTTTTTCTCACAAATTCGGAAATTTCGTGGTGTTCTCTAACAACTCCACCCTGTTTGAATTTTGCAGAAAACTCAACTACGCCTGTGTTGTGTTCCTCATCTGTTTTTGATTTGATAATTTCAAGACCAATCCACTCGGAACGCTCGCTCCATTGCCTCGCTCCTTTCTCGTCAAAATCCTTTCGCTGCTTTTCTTCAAGGCTGTCTCTGAGCCAGAGAATTTCTTTTTTTGCGTAAGCGGTGTAGCGCGAGCGCATAAGCACTTCTGGGCTGCTTGCCAGTGCTGTTTTTTTGATTATAGGTTCGCAGCACGTAGCGTAGCTTTTTCCTGAACCGCAGGGACAAATTTCATCACTCATATTATTTTCCTCAAAAGCCAAATTTCCTCTTTGCCTACTCTGCTTGCAATGCTTTTTCTAGGCACAATTCTCTCTTCAATCTCCATTATCCCATTGAATCTAGCCTCAAGTTCTTTGCTAGATATGCTGTATGGAGGATCATAGCCATATTTTTCATCGCAAAGCGGGCAAAAAAATCCTATCAAAAATCCGTCATCCTTTAACATTTTTAACCACATTTCCACATATTCATCACGCCTGCCTGGTTGAATGGAATTAAAACCAAAATAATCGTAGATAATATCAAACTTTTTTCCGCCTCTTTTCTCTTCGCAAGGGCTTAGCAAAAACATATCCAAATTCAAAGCCTGCAAATTGCTGTTGTTATTAGCTAATACCTCCATTGAATCCAAAGCCGAGGAGCAAAAATCAACAGCCAAAACATTATACCCACGTTTTGCAAACGCCTCCGCATCCCAGCCTTTGCCTGCGGCAGGAACAAGAACATCTCCAGATTTTGGACAAGACGGATGCTCAAAAAATTCCAATAGTGCTGGAGTTGCTTCTCCTAAATCCCAACCATCTAAACCTTGTTCATACAACATTTCCCAATATTGCGAAATATTTGGCGTTAAGGTTATTTCGTTCATACCGCCACCTTGCTTAAAGAGTTGTTTGAGAGTTGCCCGCAAGCAGCCAAAATATCGCGCCCTCTTGGATTTCTGATATTTATTTGCACAGACTGCGCTCTTACTAGCTCCAAAAATTCATTCACTTCTTGTTCGGAAGGAGCTTGCAGTTCAGGATTTTCATTATCGTTTAAAACAATTGCATTAACTTTGCACCGCCTGGGCTTAACTATGCGGATTAAATTTTTTGCCGCAGTTTTTGTGCAAGTTTTGTCTTTTATCAAAATATATTCAAGGGTTACCCACTCGCCGCTTTTTTCCATATAATTATCTATGGCTTTCAAAAGCTCGGTTAAATCCCAAGTTTTGTTCACAGGCATAAGGCTTCCTCTTGTTTCGTTGTCTGCCGCAACAAGGCTCACAGCCAGTTGGCAAGGCGTGCCTCTCTCCAAAAGTTCCGCTATTTTTGGAACAATGCCGCTGGTGCTGATTGTCAAGCGTCCCTTGCCCATCGAAAAAGTTTTTTGGTCGTGCAGGCAAACGCAAGCCCTGTGAACCGCCTCCAAATTCATAAGAGGTTCGCCCATACCCATAAAAATCACATTTGTAACGTTTTTTTCTTTGGTCGCATTTATTATCTGTTCTAAAATTTCGCCTGCTTCAAGAGAGCGGTTCAGTTTCATGCTTCCTGTGCGGCAAAAAGCGCAACCCATAGCGCAGCCCGATTGCGTTGATACGCAAACAGAGGCTCTTGTTTCAGTTGGTATCATAACCGTTTCAACAGGTAAATCATCTGTTGTTTTGTAAAGCCATTTTATTGTGCCATCCGAAGACTGCATTTTTAATTCTTCTCTCAGCGATTTTATGCTAAAACTACCCTCTAGCAATTTACAAAGTTCTGCTGGAACATTTAATCCTTCGTAAGTTTGCATTTTTTGCTTAAAAACCCAAGTGCGAATCTGCTCTGCTCTATAAGGTTTGTGCCCATTATCCAACAGGAACTGGCAGAGTTCTTCTTGAGAAAGAGATTTTATATCTTGGAAGTTCATTATTTGTGAATGTAGAAAAAAGCACTGTCAAATTTTTCTATCTTTCCTAGCGAGAGAAATGCACAGAACAACTTTAAAAAGAAAAAAATCCAAAGCAAGAACCAGAACCATAGCTTCTCCCGTTGAACCTCAAATTCAGGACAACGCCAGAGGGAAGATTATGGCGCTATTTGTTTTTTTGTCGGCATTTCTTGCAATTTCGGTTCTTTTTTTAATCGGAGACATATTTGCAGAATCTGGCACAAATAGGAATCTCTTTGGTCCTTATGCCGCAAAATTTACAGACATTCAGCTATGTTTATTTGGGCCTCTTCCCCTTACTTTTTTGCTTTTGTCTTGCTTTTGCCTTGTTATTTGGCTTTTTTTGAAAAAAATTTCCGAGCCCCCAAAAAAAAGCATTATTTCTTATGGCCATTATGCCTTTGGATTTATGCTTCTTTATGTCTTTTTCAGCATAATTTTGGCTATAATAATGCCCGATATTTTTAAAAATGTTCCGTTGAATATTAAAACTGTTTCACGGGAATATGCTGGTCTAATAGGTTTGTTTTTGGCAAAAAAGGCATTTCCACCTATTTTTGGGCAAGATACGGGTGGGCTTTTGTTCTGTTCATATCTCGGTGTTATTATGACCGCTTTTTGCTTTGGATTAAAGCCCAGGCATTTGCCAGAAATAGCAAAAAAAATAAAATTTGGTATTCAAACAATGCTTTACAATTTTGATTTTGCAAGAGAAAAACCAAAAGTTACAATATACGTCAGGCAACCCGATACAGGTGATTTTACTTCTGTTAGGCTTGGAGAGGTTAAGCCTGCAAAAGGTTCGCCTTTTGGAAAGCAGGAAAAAGAAAATTTGTCCATAAATAAAGACCCTTATATTCCAGATGCAGAAACTCAAATTCTCTCTGCTGAAGAATCTCCCACAGATGTAATAGAAAAAATAAACCGCGAGCTTGCACGTGCCACAGACCCGCGCCAAGTTCGTAGGCTGCGCGATGAGCTTGCCGAATACAAACGCATAGAAGAGATGAACAAATGGGAAGACGTAAAAGGCGGAGAGCTTAAGATAGAGGGTTTGCTCGGAAAGCGCGAAACGGTTGACAATGAACAATTAATAGTAGTGGATAACGAAGGAGCTCCAACCGAAATTCCAATTGAACGCCATACTGTGCTCTCAGAAATAAACGCCCAACTTACCACAAGCATAAGCGCACTCGCCCTAACACAATACGATGAATACCGCATCCCCTTAATCCACGAAATTCTTGGCTCCGTTCCAGACCAAACCATAGATTACACCGAAGAAGAACTGCAAAAAATAGGCAGAGATATAGAATCGCAATTGGATAATTTCAAGGTTAAGGGCAAAGTTACTGGCATAATGACCGGACCCGTGATTACTCGCTTTGAAATAGAACCAGGCCCTGGAGTGAAAGTATCTAGGTTTGAGAATTTAGCAGATGATTTAGCTTTAACGCTTAGAACAGCCTCGGTTAGAGTTATAGCTTCAATACCAGGCAAAAGCGCGGTGGGCATAGAAATACCAAACCGCAAACCTCAAATTGTTTTTGGGCGTGAAATTTTAGAATCTCCGAAATTCACCAAAGACCCAAAAAAAATTCAGGTGGTACTTGGCAAAGACATTATGGGAGATTCTTATGTCACAGATTTAACTAGAACCCCGCACCTGTTGATTGCAGGGCAAACTGGAGCCGGAAAATCCGTTTGCATAAATGTTCTTTTGGCAAGTATTCTGTTCAGCAAAACACCCGATGAAGTTCGCCTTATTTTAGTTGATCCAAAGGTTGTGGAACTTGCCATGTACAAAGACATTCCGCATCTTTTGCACCCCGTTATAACATCGCCAGAGGTAGCTATGCAGGCTTTAAAATGGCTTTGCGTTGAAATGGACAGAAGGTACGAGGTTTTGGCAACGGCAAGGGTGAGGAACATAGAGGGTTTCAACGATAAGTTCAAGGCTTCGGAGCTGGGTGAGGAAGTTCCAGAAGAAGAGCGAAAACTCATGCCCTTTATTGTTGTGATAATAGACGAGCTTGCAGACCTAATGATGACGGCTGGCAAGGAAATAGAAACGAGCATTGCCCGAATAGCGCAAAAAGCTAGGGCTGTGGGCATTCATTTGGTTTTGGCAACCCAAAGACCCTCTGTAAATGTGATAACAGGCGTTATAAAGGCAAATTTACCCTCTCGCATAAGCTTCAAGGTAGCCTCTTATGTGGACTCTAAAACCATTTTAGACGGCGTAGGGGCAGAAAAATTGCTGGGAAAAGGTGATATGCTGTTCCGTTCCAACGATAATCCCGAACCTGTGCGTATTCACGGGGCATTTTTAAAGGATTCTGAGGTAGAAACCCTTGCAAATGCTTGTTCAAGCCAAAATGTGAACTTTGAGCGTATAGAATCTTTTGATTTAGGGGAGATTGAAGGCGAAGACGATACCCCAATGACCCCCGTTAAGAGCAAAGACCCATTATTTTGGGAAGCTGCGCGCATAGGCTTGGAAGCGGGTGAGCTTTCAATAAGTACCTTGCAAAGGCGGCTCAGCATAGGTTTTTCCCGTGCGGGCAAAATAATGGACCAGCTGACGGCAGAGGGTATTTGCGGCAAACCAAACGGGAGTAAGCCCAGAAAAATGCTTATGGACGAAGAAATGCTAAATAATTTGGAAAAAAGATAGCCTAAAATTTGCTATATAACAAAAAAAAATGTATTTTTAAAGAACTATGGTTAAGCAAGTATCCATTTTATTTATTTTGCTATTGCTTTGCACAGATGTTGTTTGGGCACAGAGATCCGTTGTGTTAGATGATCGTGCAGTACGCAAGCAGTGGGAAGAAAGCCAACGTGCAGACGAATATGCAAACTCTCTGCGCCGCCGCGATTGGCTTAAAGACCGCCTTATTTTGGAAATGGGAATTGGAAGCAAATTCCCCACTATGGGTCAAAATTGGTTTGGCTTTGGGGCTGGTGTAGAATATATAACCAAATGGCACGCTTCGGGTTTCTTAACCGCAGGTTTTATACTATCTCACGACGACCCTGTTTGGCCTCCGTCAGACGATAATAATAATTTGGGCGAGGAATATACTTTAGACGGTGGTTTGGGGTGGCGTTTGGGCTTTGCGTATTACCTATTTCCAAAAGACCCAATACATTTGAGTTTTCAAGTTTCTTATGGAACCGTTTTCTACGACCACGGTGCAACACCAACAGACACAATCAACAATGTTCGTCCCATATTTATTTGCTACGGTTATGAATTTGACGCAGTAGTTTCTTATTTGAGCGATGAGTGGTATTTCTTGCAAGCAATAGTAGGCATTTATTCCATAGGCAACGGAGACAAAGACAAAGATAAAAAAATTCTTTCTTGGGGAAGAACAAATCCGTCTTGGAAAACAAATCCAGATTATGGTTTGAGACCAGACGAACCTCAATATATTTCCTTAGTAGAAGAAAAAAATGGTAAAGGAGGTATCCCTGCGTATGGCGTTGTATTTGGCGTGGGCATAGGTTTTGCATTTGAGGAATTTTTCCCAGACGATACGGAAATTCGCCGCAGAGAACGCGAATCCAACAAGGCAAAACAAAACCAGTTCCGTCGCCAACATTCCACTTCTTTTAGGTAAGCTATTTAATTTTATTTAATTCCGATTGCGCTTGCAATGCCCTTGGGCTTTTTGGGTAAAATTCTTGAACCTTGCGCAGAGCTACCTTTGCTAGGTCTTTGCTTCCCATTCTGAGTAAACATATACCTATTTGAAATTGCGCATCTGGTTGTTTAACGGATTCTGTGTAAAAGAATACCTTTTCAAAAGCGGAGATGGCCTGCGCATAGTTACCAAGTGCCATTTGCGATTCGCCGGACCAATACCAAGCGGCATCTGCCCAGTCGCCTCTTGGGTAGAGAACAGTGACTTTTTCAAAGTTTTTTGCTGCATCGCTGTATTTTTTTTGAGAAAATAAATATTGTGCATACTCATATTCTGGCGGCAAGGGGCTTGGAGCTGAGGGAGCTTGCTCACGACTGGGATTTATCAATGGAACTTTATTTTGGTTTTCCAAAAATTTGCGTAAAAATATAACCTCTTCTCTTAAAAGAGCTAATTGCAATTGGTTTTCGGCTGTCATAGCTAGTGGTGCTGACAGTGATAAGCTATCTAGCAAGTCTATTCGCCTAGACAAATACTCCGCATAACGCGAAATTGAGACTATTTTCAATGAATCTGAGGTAGCAAGTTTCAGAGCTTCGTTTGCCGTTGCTTCTACCTTGTATATATCAACGGCAGCGGGAACGGGTTTTTTGGCTGGCGCACAAGCGGCAAAAAAGCCAGTAGCAATTAAAAGAGACAAAAATTTGATGTATTTCATACAATAATTTAATTTAGAAATTTTCTAGATTAAGAAACGTGTTTTTTGCTCGGTTAAAATTATTTTTTCTGTTCTTTGCACTTGCGCAAGGTCTTGTTTTTGCCCTTAGCGATGGCAGTGATTTTTTAGTTGTACCTTCTGCGGAAGTTTTGAGCAGTAAGGCTTTTCAGGTTCGCGGAACTGTTGGCTATCATCAATCAAGCTGCGTTAGCAATTATATGTGCGACAGGCATCCCTTTGTGAGTTCGCTTCGTTTTGGTTTTTTAAACTCTTTGGAACTTGGTATGCAGTTTGGGAACACCATTTCTTTGGATGTGAAAGATAGAGTTAGCAGAGCCTTTGAAATTGTGCCTGCCATTGCACTTGGGGCAAGAGCATTTGTGCAAAGCCCAGAGGCATATTTTTATTCCGTTCCCAAAGCAGACCGCAAAGAACAAACTGGAGAATTTTATGTAGTTGCTGAGTGGGGCAATGAATGGTGGAAACTCTTAGGTGGAGTATCGGTTTTTCCTTTTATGGAAGCAGATGATGTGGCACCTTTTTGGGGCTATGAGCAGGGTATTGGCACTCCTAAATTTAGCATTACTTACGAAGGATTTTTTAGATACGGATTTGCACATCACAATGCAGGATTATCTTTAAAGCCCATTAAACACTTGCAAATAAGTGCAGGTGCAAGTGACTTTTACAGATATTTCTTCAATAATGACGGGCATTTTGGCTTTAGAATCAAAAATCCTGGTGCACAAAACGGCTACCGTGCCCCCGGAGTTTATATGTCCATTGCCATTAACGGAGGGTTTGGCAATAACTTTCCAAGCCAAAAAGACGAGCTTGATAGTTTAAAAGAACAACTTGCGGTTCAAAACATGGATTTAATAGATTTACGTGCAAAAATAGATAACCTTGAAATGCTCTATTACTACGAACTAGATCCAAGCATAAGCGGTGGTTATATGGTGGATATGCAAAAGGATTTCAAGGAAATTGTTTCAGGTTATAAAGCAGACGAATTCAATCCAGATTCATTGCAGGCAAAAGAACAAGTTTTTATAGAAAGAGGAATGGTAGCAAAAAGATTTCTCATTAGAGAAGCAAAAAACAGAGGCCTTGCAGCAGACAACAGAATTGCCGCTATCCGCGTAATGAGCCATTTTCCCGACCCAATTTTTTTAGAGCCTTTGGGCAGCATAGTTGCAGACAATTCAAATGAATACATTGCAAGAGAAGCCGTTCTTGCCCTTGGCATTATAAACACTCCAGAAGCGCATAAAATTCTTTACACGGTAGCCGATAAAACAACTGGAATTGTTAGGGAAACAATAATTCAGATACTAGGAGCTTTGTGACCGAGAGTCGAACAGCAATTTTAGATATAAAAAACGTAAAGCGTGATTTTTGCATGGGTGCGGAAACAATACACGCTTTGCGTAGCGTTAGTTTTTCGATTTTCACAGGAGAATTTGTAACGATAATGGGCGCAAGCGGCAGCGGAAAAACAACGCTTCTAAACACACTAGGACTCTTGGACAAACCGACGAGTGGCGAATACATTTTAGACGGCAAACCAACTTACAAGCTAAAAAGAGATGCACTTGCAACACTTAGAAACAGAAAAATTGGTTTTGTGTTTCAGAGTTTTAATCTTTTGCCGCGCACCAGCGCACTTGAGCAAGTCGAATTGCCACTACTTTACAATTCAGAAATTTCTTCCAAAAACCGCAGAAAAATGGCAATGTCTTGTTTAGAAAGAGTTGGGCTTGCTAATCGCAGCGACCATTTGCCAAGCCAGCTCTCTGGTGGGCAGCAGCAGAGAGTTGCCATAGCGCGCGCACTTGTGAATAATCCAGTTATGATTTTGGCAGACGAAGCAACGGGCGCATTAGACGAGCGCACAGGTTATGAAATTATGGTTTTGTTTCAGGAATTGAACAAGCAGGGAAAAACGATAGTTTTTGTTACACATAATCCAGAAATCACCGAGTTCAGCAATCGCACAATAAAATTGAAAGACGGGAGGCTTTTTAGCGATACAGCCACGGAAAACATAAAATCTGCCGCAGAAGCCTTGGCTAAGTTGCCTGCGCAACAGGATTAGGTAAACAAATGTCAAGTTACATCAGTCGCCATCCCATGCTTTACCCCGTGGCCGGATTTCTCGTTTTGATTTCTATTGGCACAATTTTGCTCTTAATGCCTTTTAGTTCAAACTTTGGATTGACATTTTCAGATGCGCTTTTTATGGCAACCTCTGCTTCTTGCGTAAATGGGCTTGCAGTTATATCTGTTGGGCACGAACTCAGTTTTGCAGGGCAGTTCATATTGCTCAGTTTAATAGAGGTGGGCGGCATAGGGATAATGGCAATTTCAACCATAATAATGCTTATTGTACATTCCAATATGAGTTTTGGGCAATTATCGGCTTTTAACAGCAGTTATTCCGCAGACGATAGTTCAAGTGCCACTTATGTTGTGAAAAAGGTGGTGATAATCACACTTGCAATTGAACTATGCGGTGCCATTATGCTGTTCACGCAATTTTCGGATATGCCAATTTGGGAGCGCATTTTTTTCTCAA
This sequence comes from uncultured Fibrobacteraceae bacterium, assembly GCA_964540355.1. Taxonomy (GTDB): domain Bacteria; phylum Fibrobacterota; class Fibrobacteria; order Fibrobacterales; family Fibrobacteraceae; genus Fibrimonas. The sequence continues at coordinate 17,324 of CAZIMU010000008.1, forward strand.
TTTTTCACGCCATAAGCGGATTCTGCAATGCGGGTTTTTCTCTACTGGATAATTCTATGCAAGGTTTTTCTACGAATGTGGTGGTGAATATAACGTTGATATTTTTAATAATCTGCGGAGGTTTTGGCTTTTTGGCTTTGTCTGAATTTGTGTCGTCAAAAAAAAATAAAATCCCAGGCAAGTATTTGACTTTGCACACAAGACTCGTTTTGCTTATGACGGTTACCCTAATAACCCTTGGAATGTTTTTGATGCTGAGAATGGAATGGGATGGAGTTTTGATGGACTATTCTTTTTTCGATAAAATTTTGATAAGCCTTTTTCAATCTGTAACTACGCGCTCTGGTGGTTATAGCACGGTGAATTTTGAGCTTCTTAGCGCTCCATTGCTTTTCACTATGATTTTGCTAATGTTCATAGGGGCAAGCCCAGGAAGCTGCGGCGGCGGCATAAAAACAACAACAGCTGCGATAATAGTGCTGCTGGGCATAAACAGATTTTTGGGGCGCAAAAAAACGCAGGTTTTCAACCGCACAATACCAGAAGAAACCGTGTCTCGTGCTGTGCGAATTTTTGTTCTCTCTGTTATATTCATAGCCATAGCCTGCATTTTGCTTTTGGGTTTTGAAACAGCAGATTTGGCTGCACAGTCGGGGCAAGACCGTTTTTTGGAATTATTGTTTGAAACAGTCAGCGCGTTTTCAACTTGTGGTTTGAGTATGGGAATAACGGAATATTTAACAACATCTGGAAAAATTTTGCTATCTGTGGTTATGTTTGTGGGCAGGCTTGGGCCTTTGGTTTTGGTTCAAGCTGTGGTTTTGCATCCACACTCAGATGCGTATTATTCAGAGGAAAACGTAATGGTGGGTTGATATGTCTAAACAATTCGTGGTGATAGGGCTTGGAAATACAGGTATTCTTTTGGTGAAGCGTTTGTCGGAACTTGGACATTCGGTGCTTGCCATAGATAAAGAATCTGAAATTGTCCAAGATATAACGCCTTTTGCTTCGCAGGCTGCGGTTGCAGATTCTCTGAGAAAAAATATGCTGCAAAAATTTCCGCTTGCCAAGGCAGATTTTGTGATAGTGTGCATAGGCTCTCTCGAAAGTTCGCTTATAACCATTCTGAACTTAAAGGAAATGGGTGTGGAAAAAATAATGGCAAAAGCAAACGACACAGCTCATTGTGCAATACTTGAAAAAATGGGTTTACTATCTGAATATATATTTCAGCCAGAGCGCGATATGGCAGTTGAACTAGCAAACAAACTGGATAAAATAGGTCGCCCAAACATTTTGGATTTTATGCCACTTATGGACGGTTATTCTGTTATGGAATGGAAATGCCCAAAAAACTTGGTAGGCAAAACACTTATGGATGCAAATTTGATAAACAAGTACGGAGTTCAGGTTATTGCAATTAGAGATGCAAAAACTGGAAAGCTAAATGCAGTTCCCAAAGCTCAATACGAATTTGGCGATGGAGACACACTGTTCTTATTTGGCCCAAACGAAGCTTTGGATAAGATGTAATATGAATGAAGATAAATACAAAGATATTCCCGCCTTGACAATAGAAGAGGAACAGCATTTATTGGAAAATAAAAAAGACCGTGCTGCAAGAAAAAAATTAATAGATGCAAATATGAATTATGTTTTGAAAATTGCAATGAGATACAAAGGCAGAGCGCATATACCACATCTTGTGAAGGCAGGAACAAAGGGTTTAATTAAAGCCATAGAAACTTTCACTTGCGATGGAACTAGATTTATTGCTCACGCCCAAGAATCCATAAAGAATTTTATAACCTCATTGCCTAATCTTGCCGAGCCTAAACCCATTTCCAACAAATACCGTTGGGTTGATTGGCTTGAATTGCCAGAAAATTTAAAAACCGCAGAACTCTACATTGAAGCGGTTAAGCACGAAGGCTGGATACTTAGATATGTACCAGAAAATTTAAAAACAGCTGAACTATGTCTTGAAGCAGTTAAGCAAGATAGCGATGCTCTTAAATATGTTCCAGAAAATCTCAAGAGCGCTGAACTATGCCTTGAAGCGGTTAAACGCAATGGCACGGTGCTTGAATATGTGCCAGAAAATCTAAAAACCGCTGAACTTTGCCTTGAAGCGGTTAAAAATGGCCTTGATGTGCTTAAACACGTCCCAGAAAATCTAAAAACTGCGGAGATGTATTTTGAAACAGTTAAAAAGAACGGTTGCTGGCTTGAATATGTGCCAGAGAATTTAAAAACAGAAGAACTCTGCCTTGAGGCGGTTAAAAGTAATTGCTCCGCATTTAAATATGTGCCAGAAAATCTAAAAACTTCCAAAATCTGTTTTAAAGCGATGCAGGGAAATGAGGGCAGAATGTTAGAATATGTGCCAGAAAATCTCAAAACCGCCAAAATCTACCTTGAAGCGATTAAGCAAAATAGCTATGCGCTTAACTACGTGCCAGAATCCATAAAAACGGCTAAATTCTGCAATGAAGCGGTTAAGCTACGGTGTGGCTGGGCTTTTCAATATGTGCCAGAAAACCTAAAAACCGCAGAAATGTGCCTTGAAGCAGTTAAGCAAGACGGTTATATGCTCAAATATGTCCCTAAAACCTTCAAAACCGCCAAACTTTGCATTGAAGCGGTTAAACAAAATGGCTATGTGCTTAAATATGTGCCGGCATATATTAAAAGAGAAGTGAAAAATGCTACTAAAAACTGAAAAATAGAAAAAAATAATTTTTTTTGCCCAAATTTCTAAATTTTGAATATTTTATGTTATATAGTAAATAGGAGATTTTTATGGCAAAAACATTCGCGGAGCAACTTTGCTTTGAAGCAGTAAAAAATTACGGCAGAGCAATTGAATTTGTACCTAAGAAATTTTTGTTGGCGGAAAATAAACAATAGGAGGAAACAATGGAACGCACACACAAATGGAGCACTGAACGTCAAGAGCAAACCAGAGACATCTTGAACGACACCGACCGTATGATTATTTGGGGCTTGCTCCCGAATAAAAGCGGCGTGTTGAAAAAAGCGGTCTTTGATGAAAAAGGCGATACAGAGACAGAAGAAGGTAAAGTACGTTGCGAGTACGGCTTTCTGAAACTAGACAATGCTCTAGCTCATAAATGGATTATAGATTTAAAATCTGGTGGAACCGAGACATTTAAAAGCATAGAAGATTTGATTAATGCCGGTTGGGCATTGGATTAATTTCTATTTTACATTTAATGCCTCAAAAATACTTCAACATAGCAGGTCCTTGCAATTCAAGCGAACATTATATGCTTGATCCTTTGCGAGGTATTTGCGAAGAACTAATGAATTTGATAGATTCAAAACAATATTTCGTTATCCATGCCTCTAGGCAAAGCGGAAAGACAACTCTATTACTGGAGCTTGCGGATAAAATAAACGCAGAAGGCAAATACCATGCTTTATATTGCTCTTTAGAATGCTTGCAAGGAGTTACATCGGTAGAAAGAGGTATTCCATCTATTGTGCGGAAAATAAAATCCGAATTGGAAATTCAAAATTTTCCGAGCGGGTTTGCCAAGAATGAGGATTTTGAAAATATAGACGGCTTGCTTTACCAATCTTTTATTTCATATTGTCGGTCACTAGATAAGCCACTTGTCGTTCTCTTTGACGAGGCGGATTGCCTTAGCAATGGAACCTTAATATCATTTTTAAGACAGTTGCGAAACGGTTTTGTTTCCCGTGCAAGAACTCCATTTGTTCACAGCATTGCCCTTGTTGGAATGAGGAATATAAGAGACTATAAAGCCCACATCAGGAGTGACAGCGAAACGCTTGGCAGTTCAAGCCCGTTTAATATTGTGACTGAAAGTTTGAATTTGGGAAATTTCACTAAAGAAAACGTAACCGAGCTTTACAGCCAGCATACACAAGAAACTGGACAGATTTTTGAGCCTCAGGCAACGGATCACATTTATGAACAAACCAAAGGGCAGCCCTGGCTTGTAAATGCCATAGCCCGTGAATGTGTGGAAAAAATTTGTAAAAAAAATTACACAATTCCCATAACAAGTGAAATGGCAAAAACCGCCATAAACAACATAATTTTAGCCAGAGGAACGCATTTTGACAGTTTAATGGAGAGGTTAAAGGAAAATAGGGTTCGTAATGTAATAGAACCACTTATACTAGGCGAGATGTTTATAGATAAAAGTTCTGATGATTATCTATACACAAGGGATTTGGGGTTGATAAAAGATTCCGGGAGTGGCGTTGTTGAGCCTGCGAATCCGATTTACGCTGAAGTGATAGTAAGAGCCTTGAATTATTCGTTGCAAGATAGCATTAAACTTGAAAGACCCGATGATAATCTGCCCAAATATGTGAAAGGAGATAAAATAGATATAGATACGCTGCTGCGCGAATTTCAGTTTTTTTGGCGTGAGAATAGCGAAATATGGATAAAGCGTTACAAAGAGAATTTTTACCAATACGATGAAGCTGCTCCTCATTTGGTTATACAAGCTTTTTTGCAGAGGGTTCTAAACGGCGGTGGCAGTATATCCAGAGAGATGGCTTTGGGTAAAAAACGTGCCGATATTTGCATAGAATGGGAAGGCAAAAAATATCCCATTGAACTTAAAATATTAAAAAATGAGCAAACCATTTCAGAAGGCTTGGTTCAGCTCTCTGTCTATATGGAGAGATGCGGAACGGAAAGAGGCTGGCTTGCTGTTTTTGACAGGGATACGAGCAAGAGCTGGGAAGAAAAATTGTATATTAGGGAATGTGATAAAATAACGATCTTTGGGTGTTGAAAACGTTGATTAATAGTGATATTAATCACAAACTCACAAAAAATTTTCAAAAATGCCTAATTTTTGTATATTGTAAGTTATATAACAATATGAGTGAGATTTTAGATTTAAACGCGCTTTTGAGCAAATTAAGGGAATGTTTAGACCCTTATTGCGATGAATATAATAGAACCACAATGGAGCAGAAAATAACCATTCTGCAACATATAAGTTGGGATGGAATAAATATGAGAAAGGCCTTGCAGGGCTATAAAGAGCATTATGAGCACAGAACCGAGCCTGCAAACCCTCTTGCCGTTTTACCCAGTGGTTTGGCAGATATAATTGATTATTTGCTTAAAGAAAACTCTAAATTGCGAACAGAACGCAAAGACCTGATAAATCGCAAAGAAGGCTTGGAGCGCATAATTAAAAGGAATGTAAAAACGGTAAAATACTCTGGCTTAGACGATTTTTATTGCACTCCAGATAACTTGAAAACACCGGAATTGTGCCTAACCGCTGTGAAAAAGGATTGGCATAATCTTGAGGCTGTTCCAGAAAATTTGAGAACAACGGAAATATGCCTTGCCGCCATTTTACATTCTTTAGATGGTCTTGAATTTGCTATGAGCCGTAACTTGGTTCCAAAGGACTTGATAACTCCAGAATTTTGCAGAACATTCGCAACATCGTGCGGCAGTGCTCTTAGATGGGTTCCAGAAAATCTGAAAACAGTAGAATTGTGTTTTGAAGCAGTAAAAGCATATCCTTATAATGGAAATTGGGTTCCAGAGAATATGAAGCCAGAAGTGGAGAAATTATTGGCAGAAGGGAAATGATTTCTATATTGTGATCAAACAATTAACCGGGCAAAGCCCAGGTGAGGAAAAATGAAAAATCCGTGGCAAGAATTTGAATATAACTCAAACGATAGACAACATGTTTTAAAAGACGATGAGGAAGCAATAAAAGCCTTGGAAGAAGGAATTAAGAAAAAGTGGGATCACGATAAGACGCAGAAAGAATATGACGAATATAGATTGCGGTTAAATTTATTACCTGAACCTTTTGTTGGACATAAAGATGCTCCGATTTATTTATTAAATTTGAATCCTGGATATGATGAGATGAATGATATTGAAATGAAGGTAATTAAAAAGTATATAATAAGAAATAATAAGCAGGAGAACGAAAAAGATGACTATCCATTTTATTGGTTAGATCCAAAATTGAAATCTGAACTGAAGGAACTTGAGAAGAATAAGAAAAAGGGAGGGAAATATAAAGATGGATGTGAATGGTGGAAAGAAAAATTAAAGTGGCTTGTTAAAGCAGTAAAAGATAAAACAGGAAAAGATGAGAACGAATGTTACAAACTAGTTTCGAAAAAAATATTTTGCATAGAATACTTTGCTTACCATTCTAATAGATATGATAAGGCCTTATTTAAAAAAATCTGGAAAAATAACGATGATAAGATAGTTGTTTCGTCTCAAAAATATAATAAATATTTAATTGAAGAAGCCATAAAAAAAGGTAAGTTATTTATTATAATAAGAGCTAGAGAAGAATTTTCTACCCAGATTGAAAAATTAGAAAAATACATAGGAAAAGGAAATGTATTTTTTCTTAACTGTCCAGTTGGTGCTTATATATCAGAAGCAAATATTGATAATTGCAAAAAAAATGAAGGCAAAAACGGATGGAAAAAAATTATTGAAAAAATATTAGAAAAATAGCCAAATAATAGTGATATTAATCACAAAATCAAAAAAATTTCAAAAATAACCTCATTTTTGGATATTGCATGTTATTTGTTATCAAACAATAAAATGGGCGAAGCCCAAGGAGAGAACAAATGACGGCAAATATGATATGTGTCTATTGCGGTAGCAACACAAGGCCTGGCTCTGGCACTTGTAGCAAAAATCCAAATAAACATCCGCGTGGCAACTCGCCCAAGCATGTGGGGTCGCCTGATGGCAAACACTGCGTTTATTGCGGTAGCGATTCGCGGCCTGGTAGCGGAACTTGCGTTGATGCGCCGTCTGGATATCACCAGCTAGCAATATGATGGGTTTATATAAGTGCTAATGTGAATTAGGCGTGGAAGTCATCTCGCGATCTAAACATTCTATATATTCCTCTATAGCTTGCCGCTGTTCTTCCCTAGTTGCCGATTTCCAAAATCTTTTGCCGTA
>CAZIMU010000009.1:0-22360 GCA_964540355.1 uncultured Fibrobacteraceae bacterium
CATAGGAGAAAAAACAATGAGGTCAATCATCACAAAAGCAATAGCATTGCTTATCACGTTCAGCATAGCCACCTTTGCCCAGCAAAAAGGTTCATTCACCGACAGCAGGGACAAGAAAACCTACAAAACCGTCAAAATTGGCGAGCAGGTTTGGATGGCGGAGAACTTGAACTTCAACGCAGATAGTTCAAAATGTTACCAAGACAAACCTGCCAACTGCACTAAATACGGCAAGCTATATAAATGGGAAACTGCTATAAAAGCCTGCCCTGCTGGTTGGCATTTGCCTAGAAAAGCGGAGTGGTACAAGCTATTCAGCTTTGTGGATAGCACTAGCAAAGAGACCGGTAAGCGTTTAAAAGCTAAAAGCGGCTGGGATAACAATGATAATGGAACGGATAACTTCGGCTTTTCCGCCCTGCCTGGTGGCCAATACAATTTCAGGGGTTTCGTATTTATAGGCAACGGCTGCTTCTGGTTGAGTGCCCCAAACCCAAAAGACAATGAACTAGGATTTGAAATTTCTATATCTAGCGGATTCCACATATTCTCTGTCAATAATGATAACTATTATAGCATCCGTTGCATTCAGGGTGATGAAGCAGAAGTAGCAAAGGCAGAAGCGGAAGCGATAGCAAATGAAAAAGCCGAGGCGGAAGCCTACGTAAAAGCCAATAGCGGAACATTCACCGACCCTAGGGACAAGAAAACCTACAAAACAATAAAAATCAACGGACAGGTTTGGCTGGCTGAGAATTTGAACTTCAATGCCACAGGTAGCAAGTGCAACGATGACAAACCTGAAAATTGCACACAATACGGCAGACAGTATGAATGGGAAACAGCAATGAAATCCTGCCCTGCTGGCTGGCATTTGCCCAAAAACGAAGAATGGGACAAATTATACCGTTCCGCAGACGGCACAAACGGAACAGAAAGCCCTTACACAAGCCAGACGGCTGGCAAATTCCTTAAATCTGCTAACGGCTGGAATGGCACGGATAAGTTCGGCTTTTCCGCTTTGCCTAGTGGCGGCGTTCAAGTCGATGCTGGCTGGTGGAGTGCCAGTGAGAGTGGTAATTATGCCAACCTCCGTATTATGGATAATCGCAGTGAGAAAGCCGGCTTTAAAAATAATTCCAAAAAACTAACTTACAGTGTCCGTTGTATCAAAGATTAAGTTCCCTTAGTTATAGCCCAGCGAACACACATTCGCTGGGTTTTCTATATTATTGCTATGAAAGCTATGATAGATATTCCAGAGAAAAAAGCTGCATCTACTTTGGATGTTTTGCGGAATATTTCTTATTTGAAGGTAATTCCGCTGACTGATGAGAAGTTTCTTCTTATGCAGGAGATAAAAGAGTCCGTTAAGGAGATGAATGATATTAAGAGCAAAAAGAAAACGGCTCGCAATGCAAGAGAGTTTTTGAATGCAATATGAAGTAAAAACAATTTCCGTATTTGAACGACAATTCAAGAGACTTGCAAAAAAATATCACTCGCTTAAAACGGATATGAAAAGTTTGGTTTCTGATTTAGAAAAAGAACCTTCAATAGGAACGCCGCTGGGAAAAAATTGTTTTAAGGTTCGGTTGTCTATAACATCAAAAAATAAGGGTAAATCTGGTGGCGCAAGGGTGATAACTCATTTTATAGTTAATGAATCAAATGTTTATTTGTTGTCTATTTATGATAAATCCGATAAATCTAGTATAACAGATAAAGAATTGGTAGAATTGCTTAGAGATTTGTCAACGGAACTGCAATAAAAAGAGCCCCCAAATGCGGTTATCGTGCGAAAATTTTCTATATTCTCCCTAACCTCATTTTTAGGAGACTAATATGGCAGCAAAAGGTACCGTTTCCAAAAAGCACACGGCTGAAGAATCTGTCGGTGATGTTGCAGATTTGGAAAGCTCAAAAAAGGCATTCGTAGAATCTTTCAATATGCACTTGCACCATACGCTCGCTCGCGACCGTTATGAAGCTGCCGATTACGAAAAATTCCAGGCAATAGCCTATGCGGTGCGTGACCGGCTTATTGACCGCTGGATAAAAACGCAGCAAACGTATTACAAGCAGAATGTAAAGCGCATTTACTATTTATCACTTGAGTTTTTAATGGGGCGCTCGCTTGGCAACGCCGTTTTGAACATAGATGTGGAAAAAGAAGTAGCCGAGGCTATTGAAGAACTGGGCATGAATTTAGAGGAAGTTAGAGATATTGAACGCGATGCTGGGCTTGGCAATGGAGGCTTGGGGCGTTTGGCTGCCTGTTTTTTGGATTCAATGGCTTCTATGGAGTTGCCAGCTATGGGTATGGGGCTTCGCTATGAATTTGGAATGTTCAATCAAAAAATTGAAAACGGTCAGCAAAAAGAATATCCGGACGAATGGCTTCGCTATCCTAACCCTTGGGAGTTTGCTCGCACAGCAGGCGTTATGCAGGTTAGGTTCGGGGGCTCTGTGGAAACTTATAACGTAAATGGCGAAATCCGCCACTATTGGCATGCCGCCGAGAGCGTAGAAGCCATGCCCTACGATACCCCAATTCCAGGATATAAAAACAATACGGTAAATACGCTTCGTTTGTGGAGTGCACAGTCTAACAATTTCAATTTGCAAACTTTCAACGAAGGCAGATATGTTGATGCAACCGCTAAAATGGAAGAATGGGAATCCATAACAAAAGTTCTGTATCCAAATGATTCTTCTGTTAACGGAAAAAAACTTCGCTTAAAGCAGCAATATTTCCTCTGCGCGGCTTCTCTTCAAGATATTATTCGCCGCTATGAACGTGGCAATGATGTCCAAGAGGCTATTGAAAAATTGGCAAAAGTGAACAAGGTTTCTTCTTCTGGCTTAACACTGCTCAATCTTGAACAAGTTGAACGCAGAAAGCTTTTAGCCAATCTTCCAAAAAAAGTTGCAATACAGCTAAACGATACACACCCTGCAATAGCAATTCCAGAGCTTATGCGCTTGTTGGTTGATATTTATAAACTTTCTTGGCCAGATGCTTGGAGCATAACCACTGAGGTTTTTGCTTATACAAATCATACCCTTATGCCAGAGGCTCTGGAAAAATGGTCTGTTAGTTTGTTTGAGGAATTATTGCCCCGTCATTTGCAAATTATTTACGAGATCAATGCGAAATTTCTTGAATCGGTTTGGGCAAAATGGCCAGGCGAAAGCGATCGCGTTATTCGCATGTCTATAATCCAAGAAGGTGATGAAAAAATGGTTCGCATGGGCTATCTCTCCGTTATAGGCTCGCACAGCGTTAATGGAGTTGCCGCGCTTCACAGCGAACTTTTAAAAACAAACTTGTTCAAAGATTTTTACGAGTTGTGGCCAGAACGCTTTAACAACAAAACAAATGGCGTAACTCCACGCCGCTGGGTTGCAAAGTCAAATCCTGCCATGTCTCTTGCCATAAGCAAAAAAATAGGAGATTCGTGGATTGGCGATTTGAGCAAGATAAAAAAGATAGAGAGCCATATAAACGATGCTGCATTCCAAGATAGTTTTGTTCAAGCCAAAATAGAGAACAAAAAGAAACTGATAAGCATTATAAAGAGTGTTCAAGGAATAGAGATAATAAATCCAGATTCCATTTTTGATGTTCAGGTAAAGCGCATTCACGAATACAAAAGGCAGCTTTTAAACATAATGCACGCAATTTACCTGCTCAAACGCCTTCAAAAAGGGCAAGCTGTTCAGCCTAGAACAATTTTAATAGGCGGAAAGTCTGCACCAGGATATTGGATGGCAAAACAGATAATTTGGCTCATAAATGTTGTAGCCGACAGAATAAAAGAAGAACCTCGTGCAAAGGGTATTTTGCAGCTTTTGTTCCTTGAAAATTACCGTGTTTCTTATGCAGAAAAAATAATTCCAGCAGCAGATCTCTCTGAGCAAATTTCAACAGCTGGAACAGAGGCAAGTGGCACAGGCAATATGAAGTTTGCACTTAACGGAGCACTCACCATTGGCACGCTAGACGGAGCAAATGTTGAAATGTGCGAGGCTGTTGGTCGCGAAAACATTTACATATTCGGAAAAACGGTTGAGGAAGTTCAGCGAATAGTCTCTCAAGGCTACAACCCAAAAGAATACTATGAATCGTCTAGCGATATTCGCGAGGTTCTGGATTTTATTCGCACACTTAATTACCCGGAATGTCCGTTTGCGCCAGTAGTTGAGAGTTTGCTTTTCAAAGATCAATATTTGCTCCTTGCAGATTTCCCATCTTATGTAGAAACTCAAGATTTGGTTTCCAACGAATATTCAAATAAAAAGATTTGGACACGCAAAGCCATTTTGAATGTTGCTCGCATGGGAGAGTTCAGTTCTGACCGCACCATAAAGCAATATAACGATGAAATTTGGCATGTACCAAGCGTGAAAATAGGGTAAGAAATGAAAAAAATAGTTCTGTTGCTTGCCTCTTGTGTTTTGCTTTCACTCGCTTACAGAGTTCAAAAGGGAGATACCCTTTGGGATCTGAGCGAGGAGTTTTTGAAAGACCCATTTTTGTGGCCAGATTTATGGAATGTAAACCCGCATATTAAAGATCCTCATTGGATTTATCCAGGCGATTCTATATGTATTCCAGGCGATGATCCTTGTCCGGAAATTGTCGGAAAAGGAGGGAAGAGTAGAAATTCCAATAGAGATTACGGTGGAAGTTATGGCAGTAATTATAATAGAAGCAAGAATATATTGAAAGGCAATGCGGATAAATATACCGATAATAAGGGGGTTAACAATGAATACAGAAAACCAGAACAGCCGCGTGTTTTCAACTCCTATTACCAAAGATTGATGCCTATACTGGAACCTGTGGGTAGCGGCGGCAAAAGCTGGCACAACATACTGAACGATGAGGTCAACAAACCCATTTATCACTCTTTGGAACACGAAATACTCCTTGGATATGGCAAAAGAAATTATCCAAAATTAAAATCCGGTGATATTGCAGAACTTTGGAGTAACCAAAAGATTTTAGTTCCAAATGCCGCTGGAACAACCGATGAATATATTGTGCATCGCCTAGCAGCTCTTGCAAAGGTAACCGATGTGGGTAATATTAATTCTAGGGCGATTATAGTGCAGTCTTTTGAGTTGCTTTCTTTAGAAACAGCTCATTGCCGCCCACAAATGCCAGTTAAAACCATTTCCGTGAATTCTTATGTTCCCGTTAAGCAAGTAAGGGTAGAAGAAATGGCCGAAGTTCTTTTGATTTTAGACAAGAACATAGTGGCAGGTCTTTATTCTTATGCTCTTATAAACGAAGGCAAAAAACATAAATATGCACCTGGCAGCGCAGTGGCTTTTTGGGGTTTTGACAAAAGGGACTATACTTTGCCACCAAGGCTTTTGGGTAGGGGCTTGGTGGTACATTCCGATAATTTTCTCTCAACTGTTTTGATAAGAGAAATTTATACTGCAAATCAGCGAATAGATATTAGAACATCCGTTTCTTTAACCCATCAACCTGAAAATTAATACAATGAAAAATTCCATTCCCTTTCGTTTAATGGCGGCTTTCTTTTTCTTGGGGCTGTGTGCCAGTACAGTGCTTTTTGCTGGTGTACTTGTGTTCTTGAATTTTCCTGATGCTGGTATATGGTTCACAGAATTGCTTCATTAGCGGTTCCGCTCAAATTACTTTTATTTTTAGCTGGCATTTTGCTTGCAACTATGGCACTCGCTTTTATAGGTTACGGGCGCATTAAAAACGAAGAATGGATAGCAGAAAAAAATTACGAAAGCGCAAAAACAAACCTTAAAATTTCCGTTATGGAAACTTTTAAAAAAGAAGAAGAAAAACTGGTTGATAAGATTAAAATGTTTGTGAGCAACGAAGATTTTTTGCAAGATTCTTTGCCAGCAGGAATTATTTCCGTATATGTTTTTGAAGATGGCGCTCTGCATTATCCAAAACTAAACGAAGAAAACACAGATGAAATTTATTTACTAGAAAAAAGCGAGGCTCTTACGCTAAAGGGATTTTTGGATTTACAAAAAGCTAAAATGTTTGCAGAAGCCGGAGAATATGCTTTGCAGCATATAGATTCTTTTTTGCAAAGTCCTACCACCCAGCATTTGGATTGGAATAGTTATTTTTTTGAGAGAATGTTGAATGATATTCTTTCCGAAGAAAATTTGAGCAAGGCAGAGCGGGAAAAATTCTGGAAAAAATTGAACGAAACCAAAAGACTTTTGCAAAATTTGAGCACTTATAGAGAACACAGGGATTTTTTGCTTGCCTTTGGAAATTATGCTTCTTATTCAAATGAGAAGTATTTTTTTATTAGGGATAGGTCTGAGTTTTTTTTGGTTATTTCTTATTTGGATATTGCACTTAAAAATGCAATAATAGCGAAAGTTGATTCAGCTTATTATACTGAAAGAATTAGCGGTTTGATTAAAGAAACTGCAAAGGAATGGAGTTATATTCCCTATTTTTTATCTGGAGAATATCCTTTTGGAAAATGGGAAATTTCAATTGACGAAAGCAAGGCTTCTGTTAGAAAAGAATCTAAAAAGTGGATAAATTTTCTCTCTTTGATACTCGTTTTTTCTTTGATAATTCCAATTATTGGCGTTGTGGTTGTGTACAGGGGATTTTCTCAAGAGAGACGGCTCAGATTTATGAAAGATAATTTTCTCTCCACCATTTCGCACGAACTTAAAACACCACTCACTTCCATAAAAATGTATTCCGAACTTATGAACAGCGGTCGTGTTAATAAGCCCGAAAAAATAGTTTCTCACACAGGCGTTATATTAAAAGAAACCTCTCGCCTTGAAAGCCTTATAGATGCAATTTTGAATTATACCAGAATGGAAAGCGGCAAACAGGTTTTTCGTTGGGAAACTTTGAATTTATCGGAGTGCGTGGACAAGGTTTGTGATTCTTTGGATGTTATTGCAAAGAGCAAGAGTTTGGAAATAAAAAGAGAAGTGGAAAAAGATTTGCAAATAACAGGGGACTATTCGTCAATTTACAGCCTTATTCAAAACTTGGTTGACAATGCTATTAAATATACCGCAGAGGGATATGTTTTTGTTAAGCTGCAAGCAGTTTCGCAGGGAATATCTCTTTCTGTTGAAGATACGGGCAAAGGAATTCCGGCATCGGAACAAAAAAATATATTTGAAGGTTTTTACAGAGTTGGCGATGAATCAACAAGGGAGACAAAAGGTTCTGGACTTGGCCTTGCCATTGTGAAACGCACCGCAGATGCCCACAAAGCCTCTATAGTATTAAAAAGCTCCCCTGGAAAGGGGAGCACATTTACGGTTGTGTTTAAGAATTAAAATTTAACTGAAAAATCCATGCCAATAAAGGTGCCGAATTTATCATGACCAGCATCTTTGCCAAAAGCCATGCCAACATTGGTTCCCAAAGACATATTGCTAAGGCAGGCTACATAGCCAAGGGCAGGTGATATTTCTGGACCTCTGCCTTCGTCTTTTGGCTTTATTTTGTTGCCGTTTCTTTTAGTCTCGGTTAAACCTGTGTTAATATCTGTGCTGAACCATACTAAGTTTTTACCAACCATTAAATCTAACTCAATTCCGGTACTTAAATCTGCACCGTGTGTATAATTACCGGTTTCTTGGGTGTAAAAATTTGTCTCAAAATTGCTACCCAATGTGAGTACACTTGTTAATGGTATTGAAAGCTGAATATTGGGAGTGAGGCTCCAAGCGGTACTTGGAATTGGAACACCAAGGTCTAAGCCTGTGCTTAAAATTGACACAACTTGATAACGTGTACCAATTACGTGATTGCCGCGTGCATCTCCTCTATATTTAGACATCAATTCTAAATTTGCTACAGGGCTGTAACGGCTTTTAAATTCATATAAACCACCACTTCCACTACTTCCTTGACGATATGCCGAGTAGCCAATTTTTGCCTCTCCTTTGCCGTGTTCAATTACAGGAAAATAATCCCATGCGGCAAAACTGGATGCGGTGCAAATAAGGGCTGCTGCTAGAACTTTTTTCATAAAAAACTCCTTTTTGTTAAATTTCTATGCCTTTAAATATAGAATTTTCTATTTTCCATACAAATGTATATTATTGTATTCTTATCGTTTTTTGCTTCTTTTGTGTTTGCAGCACCGAGTTATAATGAGATTTTAAGAAAAATCCAAGCTGGCGACTTTACAGGCGCAAATAACGGGCTAGAGACTTTTGTGAAGGAACGCTGGAGAACTGGCGAACAAGAAAAAGCGGTGGTACTTTACATTGAAAGTAGCTTACGACTTGGCAAAACTGGCGAAGTTGTGCGCTATGCCAACCAGTTTTTAGATTTTTTCCCAAAAAGTCAATACCGTGCTCGCGTTGAAACTGCCTTAGCTGCTTCAAGTGTTTTAGAAAGAGACCCATACATAGGAGCAGAAACGCTCCGCCGTGTTTTAGCATATACAAAAAACCCCGTTGCTACAGTGCAAGCACGTAATTTGCTTTCACAGATTTTCTCTGCCGATTTGCTATCTGTAAATGAGTTGCAAAGCCTGCTGGAAAGGGGCATAAGTGATAAAATGTCCAAAGGGTTTGCGCAATTAAGCCTTGGGCAGCGGATGCAAAAAGAAGGTCGCTACAAAGCCGCTACATATTGGTATAACGAAGCTAAAAAGAACAATCCAGATTTAACGGAAAATGCCGAAAAGCTTAAAAGCGCACTAGAAGGCAAGGGTGCTGGGTATCCCGTAATTTTGGTTTTGGCACCACTTTCTGGAAGCCACTCCGAACTCGGAAATTATATGGTAGAAGGGGTTTTGCTTTATGCAGACAGTTTGAAAAACAGGGTGAAAATTCAAATTGCAAACGACAGAGCAGATCCTTCAACCGCGCTTACAAAAGTTAAGCAAGCTCTTTATCAAGATTCCATTATAGCGGTGATAGGGCCTTTGCTCTCGGCAAGTGCTGCTACTGTGGCAGCTTGGATGAGCGAAAAATATCCGTATATTCCAGTGATAACCCCCACGGCTACAGATGATGGCATTGCAGAACTAGGAAAAAATATTTTTCAACTAAACGTAAGCTCGGCGCGCCTTGCCTACACAATAGCAGACTATGCGATGAATTGCCTAAAAATAAACGAGTTTGCTATAATGGCTCCTGTTGGTGATTATGGCTCATTGATGGCAGACGAATTTCAACGTGTTGTGGAACGCAAAGGCGGAACAATTATAATGACACAAAATTATGCGGAAGGTTTGCCTGATTATCAAAATGAATTCAAACTTTTGAGAGACCGCAAATTAAAACTAGATACACGCCGCATGAACATGAGCAAAGGAATGAGCAATGTTTCTTTGCTTCCTAAAAGAGAATCTTGGTTAGAAGATTCTACAATGCTATTCCCAGCAATTTTTATTCCCAGCTCAAACCCAGCCGATGCAGGACTTATGACTGCTCAAGTTGCTTTTAACAAATTGAGAGTTGGCAATTTGCTTGGCACTTCGGGATGGTATGGCAGAGAATTTTTGGTTAATGCAAAAAAACAGGCAGAAGGTTCTGTTTTTAGCATAGCTTTTTATTCAGACGGAAATGAGCAAAAATCTTTTACCGAAAAATTTAAAAACAGATGGCAAAGAGACCCAGACGAAAATAAGGTTGCAGGCCTCAGTTACGATGCAATACGCATTGTGAATCAGGCTTTGCAAAGCCTGGCGCAAAACGAAACTCCGCAATCTTTGTCGGCAGAAATTTTGCAAAAAAAAGAATATAAGGGAGTTTATGGAAAAATACTTTTAGCAGACAATGGAGCAAACAAAAATACTGGACTAATATCGGTGGAGCAGGGAAAACTTGTGGAAAAATCCCCCAAATGTGAAGTTAATCCTTGACAGGGTGCAAAATGTTTTTAGATGAAAAAAAAATAGAGGTAGTCTCTGGCAGGGGTGGGGGAGGTATATGCAGTTTTCGCAGGGAAAAGCACGTTCCGTTAGGAGGACCAGATGGTGGCGATGGCGGCGATGGCGGCAGTATTTATTTGCGGGCAAATGAGCAATACACAACGCTTTTAGATATGGGAAATATTTACAGATATGCAGCAGAAGCAGGCGCAACAGGAGAGGTGGCAAACAGAACGGGAAAAAGCGGGAAAAGCGTTTATGTGGATGTTCCAATGGGAACAATAGTTCGCGATAGCGAAGGCAGAATTTTAACGGATTTAACAGAAGCAGGCGCAACTTGGATGGCGGCAAGGGGTGGAGCAGGGGGTCTTGGAAATTCCAGATTTTCTTCTGCGACAAATAGAGCGCCAAGGCAACACACAAGCGGCAAACCTGGCGAAAAGCGAATTTTGAATTTAGAACTTAAACTGATGGCAGATGTGGGTTTGGTAGGTTTTCCAAATGCGGGCAAATCTTCTCTTGTTCGCAAAATTTCAAGTGCAAAACCCAAAGTAGCAGATTATCCTTTCACAACAATAGAACCAGTGCTCGGCATTGTGCGAATAAGAAATCAGAGTTTTGTTATTGCAGATATTCCTGGTTTAATTGAAGGCGCAAGCGAGGGCAAGGGTTTGGGGCATCGTTTTTTGAGACACATAGAGAGAACCAAAGCTCTGCTTTTTGTTATAGATGGTTTTGAAGAGAACGCTTGGAAATCTTATTGCATGTTAAAAAAGGAATTGGAGGCCTTTCACCCTAAACTGCTGGAGAAAAAATTTATAGTTGCACTTAATAAAAACGATTTGGATATTTCAAAAGCTAAAAAGGAATTTGCCAAACATAAGCAAAAAGTTATAGAAACCTGCGCTTTGAGCGGAGACGGTTGCCCAGCTTTAACCGCTGCTCTCGGCGATATTGTTTTTGTGGGTCAAGCGAAGAAGTGGTGATTTGGTTAAATCTTTACGATATTTCTTAGCATTAGGCATTCCGTGAAAAATCCCCATTAAATGTTTTGTTAGCAGGTTAATTGGGGTGCCTTTTTTTAATTGCATTTCTGCGTAGGGCAAATATTTTTCAATAACTTCAAATTTATCTTTGCACTCTTCCTCTGCTCCAAAAATCTCCGAATCTGCACTTGCTAAAATCCAAGGCGTATCGTAGGCTGCTCTGCCAATCATCACACTATCTGTTTTTTGCAAAATTTCTTTTGCTTCGGTTAAATTTTTAATTCCGCCATTTAATGAAATTTGAAATTCGGGGTGCATTTCTTTTAGTTTAAAAACCCATTCGTAATTCAGCGGTGGGATAGTTCTGTTTTCTTTTGGAGAAAGACCACGCAGCCAAGCTTTGCGGGCGTGTATAATCCAATTTTTGCAACCCGCTTTTGCAACATTTTCCACAAAGTTCAAAAAAAATTCCCAGCTATCATCGTTATCTATGCCTATTCTGGTTTTAATGCTCACAGGAACTTTCACGGCATTTTGCATTGCCGCTATGCATTCCGCAACCAAGTTGACTTCTCTCATTAAACAAGCACCAAATGAGCCACTTTGCACACGCTCGCTTGGGCAGCCGCAATTCAAATTAATTTCGTCATAACCAAAATCCTCGCCAATTTTTGCGCACTCCGATAAATCACTTGGCGAACTTCCACCTAGCTGCAAAGCTACCGGATGTTCAACCTCATTGTATTCCAAAAATTTCTCCGGCTTATTGTGCAAAATAGCCCCAGTCGTTACCATTTCTGTGTAAAGCAATGTTTGTTTTGTTAAAATACGTGCAAAATATCTAAAATGCCTATTCGTTGAATCCAGCATTGGGGCTATTGATAGTTTTTGCATAGCTCAAAATTCAAGCGCAGAAATAGGGATAATTTTCACGCTATCCAAACCAATTTTGTTAGCAGCTCCAACTATGCTAACTTTAAATGAATCTGGATTGAAATACTTTGCGGTCATTGCCCTCACTTGTTCTTTGGTAACCGCTTTTACTTTTTCTGGATATTCCCTGTAATGCTCCAAACTGCGGCCGTTGAACTCAGATACTGCAAATGTATTCGCCGTTGTTTCTGCGTTTTCAAACATAGCAGGCATAGATTCTATCATGGATTTTTTCGCAAAATCAAGTTCCTCATCAGTTGGCCCTTCTTTTCCGAGTTTCAACACCTCTTCCCTTATCAACTGCAAAGCTGTTTTGGCAGATTCCACCTTTGTTTGCAAACTTATTCCAGAGAGAGCAACATCTTCGTAATCGGATTTGGCAAAGCTGTAAATGGAATACGCAAGCCCGTTTTGGGTTCTAACGGTGTTTGTAAGTCTGGAAGAAAACGAGCTGCCGCCTAAAATGTAGCTGGCAATGGCTGTTTGGTAATAGTCGGGGTGCGGGCGTTTAACAAAGGGCATTACCATAGTTATATTCGCTTGGCTAATATCTTTTTCGCTGATAAAAATTCCAGTGTGCTTGTTGTATTCAACCTCAGAAAAATACCGCCCGTCTTTTTTTGGTTTTTTCCAGTTTGCGAACAAGTTTGTCAAAGTGTGTTTCAATGAATCTGTGTTGAAATTTCCTGCGGCTGCTATTATCACTCTTTGAGGCACAAAAAATTCATCTTTAAGTGCGAGCAAATCTTTTCTTTTGACTTTTGCTATTGCCGCACTATCTGCTTTCCATAGTCTTGGGTTCTCTTTGTATGCAACGCGTGCAGAGAGGGCACCCAATTGCGAACTCGGTGAATCGTAACGGTGCAAGTAGCTTTGAATAGCTGCACTCTTTTGCAATTCAAGGCGGGCTGAATCCAAACGAGAGTGGTTGAACATAGTAAAAAGAAGTGGCAAAATTTTGTCAAAATCACGAGAGATGCAATTTAAGTGAATTACGCTTTGAGTCCCGCCAAGGCTGCCGCTTATTTTTGCGGATAAAAATTCCAAAGAATCGTCAACTTGCGCAGGGCTTAGAGTTTCTGTTCCTCCTTTTGAATATAGAGAGGAGAGCAACTGCAAAACGGCAACTTCTTCTCTGTTTTTTGGAATTGCATTTTCTTTAAAGTAAAACGTTAAATCTATGAGTGGGAGGCTGGTGTCTCGCACGGCATAAAGGGTTATGCTATCGGTGATGTTTATGCGGTAATCGCCAGGATATGGTGCAACATAATGGAATTCTGGGAAAACTATGTTTTTGTAGCTTTCGGGAATGGATGCAACTGTGCTTTGTAGCGAGCTGTTAGTGTCAGCCTCTTTTTTTGATGCAGTGCAGCCAGCAAAAAGAATTAAAATGAAAATCAAAAGAATTTTAGGCATGGTTTTTTAAATGTAGAAAAATTTTAAATGGTAACAAATTGTAACATTACCTAGAAATAACCAGCTTTTGCTTTTTTTCAAAAACCTTTTTTTTACCGCCGCCGTCATCAAGTGCGGAAACGGTATTTTGAACAACATAATGATAAAGGCCGTTTGCCAAGAGCCGCCCTCTTGAATCCCTGCCGTCCCAATAAGCAGAAGGCCCTCCAGAAATCACGTTATTCATAACTTTAACCAACTTTCCGTTTTGGTCAAAAATCTTTATGCTAACACTGCTTTTTCTCTCACCAGCTAAATCTTTGAAATAAAATGTTGTTCCGTTTTTCTTCATAGGATTTGGTGCGTTGAAAACATCTGCCAAACCCTCTTTATTTTCCCCATTAAGCGAAAGCCTTATTGAACGCATAGCAATGTTCCCCAAAATATCCTGTGCGCGAACCTTGAAAATATAATTTCCGGGATCATAAGACAAACCAAAATTAACCCTAGTCACTGCACGCTTGCCCGTTTGCTCAGAAAAAGACCAAGGGTGCCAAGAACTTGCTATAGGGCTTAGTTCAAAAGAAATTCCTTCATCTGCCTCTTCTCTATAATCTATGCCTGTGGAATCTTCTATAACAACATCCAAGCAAGCGGGAATTTCCAAACTAACCTGTGCATTTTCTGCATAAGGATTTGTGTTTCCAAAACGCATACAAGGGTAAATTTTTATGCTCGGTGGAGAATTGTCTTTAATGGACTCTGCATAAGACGAAGTTCCAGACAAAAAAATTCCTTTCTCCGCCATTCTTCCTATTCCGTCAGCTCCTGCCTTGTATGCCCAAAGCCTTATTTGAGCAGAGGTATCGCCAAGAGATAATTTGCGTGGAGTTATAAATTCAGTTGAAAAATCTTTATTTATTATTTGCAATTCCTCAGAGTAAATTGGATTCCCTGGTATTTTTATATTTGCATAACAGCGGTAGTCATTATCAAAGTTTTCTTTGCAATTCTTTTGCTCCAAGTAGCGAGATTTTTCGCCCTCCAAAACTTGCAAGCGTACTTTGCCACTTTGTACAGAAGCAGTGCCTGATATTTTCAATTTTTGCAAGGCTTGGATTGTGTCTGGAATAGAATTTAATTTTAAACTAATTTCTTGCCTTGGCATACTCAAAACGGGTTCTCCCAAAAGAACGTATTTCTCATTGTTGTATCTTTGCGAACTGAAATCATAAGATGTGCTTTTCTTTGCATTTAAAATAGCTTTGCCTAAAAGAGCATTTGGGGTGATTAAGGAAAATTTCAAAATTTTTGTTGCTAAGTCCACATTTTGGCTTGCATAGCTCTCTCTAAGAGAACCTATCGCGGCTATTGCGCCTTTGGATTTTGCATTTACAAAATCTTCCGAAAGACTAACTTGTTCAGCATCATCAAAACGAGCTACTAGGCAAGAAAAAGAACCTAAAATTGTGTATTTTTTCTCATTGAATATCTTTCCCAAAGAATAAGGAGATTTGAGCAATTCTTCATCTGCCCACTGAACTGCACTTCCGTGCCCGTAGTAAAATGTGAATAGAGCTCCCTGATTTAAACGGAGCAATAATTCATTGGCGGCTCCTGGCTTTTTAGTGCCACCTTCAATCTCGTATTGGAGGAGTGATATTTTCCGCCAGTCTATCGTAAAATTCTGATTTTGCAATAGCGAGTCCACAAGCACAGCGGTATTTTCCATCTGTTGCGTATGGTGAGTGTGGTCTAGCTTTTGCCCTTGTGTAGCATCGTCTGCGTTAAGTATAACTGTGTTTCGCCAAAATCCATTATCCATAATGGAAGTTTTTTCATAATCATTTGCTTTTTGAATATAATTACCAAACTCAGTAGTATTTGAAACAGGAAGCCTGCCAATAGAGAGGCTCAGTTCATATTGCCCAAATCTTATTGCCTCGCCAGAATCCAAAACAGCAAAGAAATCATCTGTAGAAATATCTTCTGCTTCATAAGGCGGAATTAAATTATCTTTTGAATATTTTATTTTTCTATAATCATAATTTCCGCTACCAGCGAGCAAAACGTATTCCAAATTAGGGCATTTATTTTTTGCATATCTAATATAATCTCTTATTGCAACAGGCGAAAATTGCGCACCGTGATTTCTATAAATATCTTCTGTCAAAACCACCGCTGTATTGAATTTGGTTATGGCTTCGCCGCTTTCTCTGAATTGCTTTAGCAAAATTGCGCTGTTTTGCAATTTTTCTGAAGTCAAAATTAAATATTCTGTTGCAGGAGGAATTTTCAATGGATCCGAAACAGAACTCGCTCGCTCTAGGATGACTTCAACAAAGGCAGGTTTTTTATAGCTGTTTTCCTTAAACAAAAAATATTTTGTGTCTCCGTCACTTTGTATTGTATCGTTTGTATAACCACTGCTTGTTCTCTCCAATATTTCTATGGGAATGAAATTTTTTGTTTTAACAAGTTGCATATTTACAGGGACTGGAATTTTCACCGCTCCTCTCACATTCCCAGGAAACAGCCATTCATCACCCTGGCTTTTATTAACATCATATTTATATGCTATTGACAAACCATCAAATCTATCGTTTTGCCTAGAACTTGAAATTCCCAATTTGTATAAATTATCGTTTTGTTTTGCTCCATTGCTTGCAAACACAAAAGAACCTCCCTCAATGGTGTCAATTATATTTTTTTGCTCCTTGCCCTGAAAAGAAAAGTTGAACTTTATGCCTTCCATTCTTTTTTTCAAACTGAGAGAAGAAAGCGATGTATTATATTCCGTGGAACGTCCTGGAAAAAAAGATATGCCCATCCACAGAGAATCTCCAAGCAAACCAGTAAGTTCTCTAACAGAACTTTGAAATTCATTCGGTTCGACTGTAACCATAGAATCTTTTGGACACCATTTCCAAAACCATTCTTTTCCAGTATTATCTTCTATGGAATTAGTAAAATAATTGTCTCGCAACATCAAATCTTTTTCTGATCTTGCATATTTTTTCCAATTTATGTCTGTGCCGCTTATTTTTTTTTCGATTTTATCCAAACTTTTTCCTTTGCCACCAATACCTAAATAAAAATATTGATAATAACTGTATGGTGAATGAGAAAAATAATAATCCATTCCGCTCGAAGAATTGCTCTTTTTCCAAAGCGCAGTTCCATATCCAAAAAATATTATGGAATCTTTGTTGTCAAAAAGTCCGTTTCCATCTTTATCTTTCACCAAAATAGGAATTTCCACCGCATTTGGGAAAATTTCCTCGCCGAGCATTTCGCTCAAAGTATCTGGCGATGCGCTGAATAATCTCAAACTAGAGGCGGTTATTCCACCTTTAGCTATTTCCGCAATATGTTTTAAGTCGGAAAAAGAAAGAGCATATATTCCATCTGCTGTTTCGGTTAAATTATTGGTTCCAATTCCAATTCTGGCAATCCAGTCTATACCTTCCGTGCTTGTAGCGGCGGGTTTTTGCCGCATAACGCTTGCCTGTTTTATTCCAAATTTTGCGGCTGCTACTTTGTTTTCTACGTTTGTCAAAGCTCTTTTAGAAATGGAAAAACCTTTTGCCCCTTCGTTAAAATTTACTGATACTTTGAACTTTTTTCGCAAATTCCACGAAGCTCCATTGGAATACACAAGAGGAATGTTAATTTTAACCCTCCATAAATTATCTTTGAGATAAGGTGTGCCAACTTGCAAAGAACGTGGATTTTGTTCTGCACCGCAGGGCTTGCCTTTCAAAGTTTCGCTTTTTATGTTTTCCAAACTGATGCTTGGCGGGAGTGAAGATGGTAATGCTATTATATAAGTTCTAAAAGGAATTCCTGAGGCTTTTTCGCTGCCGAAGTAATTTGCGTTTTCTAGCACACCCAAGCAAGGACCAGAACTTAAACCTGCAACATTATCTGCAAAAATAAACGCATTTGCAGCATCGCGCTGTATTTCAAGGGCAAAAAGGCTAATTGGAATGAAAAGGAGGTATTTCAACAACCTGAATATCATATTTTTGAAATATAGTAAATACAGTAGAAAATTTTTCTAAATTAATTTTACTATATTATACTGAACATTTGTTCAGGTATAATATGGAACTTTTACAAAAATTGGAAATTCTTGCCGGTGCGGCAAAGTATGATGTTTCTTGTTCCTCCAGTGGAGGCTCAAGAACAACGCAAAGGGGAGGTTTTGGGAACTCCTGCCCAGCAGGGGTGTGCCACTCCTTCACAGAAGATGGGCGGTGCATTTCGCTGCTCAAAATTTTGCTGACAAATGTGTGCCTTTACGATTGCGCATATTGCGCAAACCGCAAAAGCAACGATGTTCCAAGAGCAACATTCAAGGTAGAAGAAGTTGTGAAACTCACAATTGAATTTTACAAAAGAAATTATATAGAGGGCTTGTTTTTGAGTTCGGGAGTTATTAAAAATCCAGATTATACAATGGAGGCTTTGCTCAGAGTTGCAAAAAGTTTGCGTGAGGAACATAAATTTGGCGGCTACATTCACCTAAAAGCCATACCAGGCGCAAGCCAAGATTTAATAACCTTGGCAGGCTATTACGCAGACAGAATGAGCGTGAACATTGAAATTCCCTCCGAGCCATCTCTAAAAATGCTTGCCCCCGATAAAGACTTTGAATCCGTTTATTCACCTATGAACCGCCTGCGAACAAAAATTTTGGAGCACAAGGGAAACTTAAAACGGAGAGGATTGAAAAAATTTGTTCCCGCTGGGCAAAGCACTCAGATGATTGTGGGGGCAAGCCCCGAAAATGATTTGAACATAATAACCCTTGCCGCAAGTCTTTACAAAACGCAAGAATTGAAACGGGTTTATTATTCGGGCTATATTCCAGTAAATGAAGATGGGCGTTTGCCCGTTATTTCTGCACCGCCGCTGAAAAGAGAAAATCGCCTTTACCAAGCGGATTGGCTAATGCGTTTTTACGGTTTTAGCTACGATGAAATTTTGGATAAAAACAACCCTTGGTTAGACTTGGAATTTGACCCAAAAATGGCATGGGCTTTAAGGCATCCTGAATTTTTTCCCATAGATTTGGACTGTGCAAGCTACGAGGAAATTTTGCGCGTTCCGGGCGTGGGGGTGAAAAGTGCGAAATTCATTGTGCATAGCCGCAAATTCGGTAAAATTCGTTTGGAACATTTAAAGAAAATGGGCGTTGCGTTGAAAAGGGCAAAATTTTTTATCGCAAACCCAGATGTGCCAAACGGGTGGCAAAAATTATATCCTGAGCAAGTTAGGACACTCCTCTAATGACTCTCCTAACTGAACAATCCTTGGAAGGTTTTTTGAGTGCGGTATTTGAAGCATTCAGATTAAAACTATCCGTACAAAGAATTGTCGCAGAAGAAATTTACATTCCGCAAATGTTTGAGGATACTCATTCAATTACAACAAATCCAGAAAACGCCGCAAGAGTGTGGAAAGGCATTCAAAAAAATGCAGGCAAAAACACCGCATTTATGGTGCAAGCGGCTTATCTTTCTGAACTTCCAGAAATGGAAATTTCACTTTGGAAATATGTAAAGGGAATTTTCACAAATCCAGAACAAGCGCAAAATACACTTGAACCGAACACATTCACGGTTTTTCAAACTGCGAACAAGGTTAGAAAAGAAGCGCACGATATGAAAGGATTTGTGCGTTTTCAAAAAGCGGAAAATGATTTGATGGTAGCGGTGATTGAACCAACCTATAATATTGTGAATTTGCTCGCAGAGCATTTTGCAAACAGATTCCCGAATATGCAATGGATGATTGTGGATGTTAAAAGATGGCTTGGTATTCATTATGATTGCAGAGATGTTTATGAAATCTGCGGCAATGCTGCGGAGGTTCCCAAAATAGATGATGAATTTTCTGCTCTTTGGAAAGGTTATTATAAATCTGCCAATATAAAAGAACGGAAAAATCCAAGGCTCCAAAGGCGATGTTTGCCCGTTAAATACTGGAAGCATTTAACGGAGATGGGGGGATAGAAATTGGTTTCATTTGTTATAAATATAGAAAAAATTTTTCGCTATTTTCTCTTGCCACTCTTTTATATTCTCATTCACATCAATACAAATTAAATCACAAGTTCTTTTTCTTGAATCTTTTAGAATTTCTTCAATTCCTTTAAATTTTCCATTTTTCTTATCTTCACTGCTATTGCTAGCAGGATATACAAGAGCAACTTTTGGGGCATCAAAATACAAACTATAAACAAATACCTGTTTTAAATCGCTATCACTTATGTTCTCCGCGTTATCATCTAAAATTTTCCATTTTGTATCTAGAACCCAGAATTCTTTGTCTTTTTTTATTACTATATCTGGTTTAATTGTTTTTGATTTTGACTCGCATTCCCAAAAAAGTTTGGAGACTTGCTCGTTAATCTCGTAGCCATCATTCCCTAAATATTTTTTCAAGCTTTTATAAACAAATTTTTCCCATAATTTATTCATATCAAACATTAATGCTAAAACAGAATTTGAACCGCCACTAAGGTCGGGGTGGTACTTTAGCAAAAGTAATTTAGCTATGTTTATTGCGTTTCTATAAGCTTCTGTTTTTCTAGAATAAGTTATTCTGTTGAATGTGTCTTCTGTTACTTTTATATCTGGCATTTCAGGAAAATTCAAAAGTAAAGCATAAATTTTACTTTGTAAAACTACGTTTGTGTTTATTTTTTGTAAAAGTTTTAATGCTTTATATAATAATTTATGCAATATATGTTCTTTGTCGTAAGTAGTATAATTGACAAAAAATTTTTCTTTATGAATTAGATTTTTCTGTATGTGTTTTGAAAATAAAATTTTACCTTTTAATGTGTTCAAATTATTTTCTATTTTTCTGTATTGCTTGCTCAATCCTGTATGCAATAAATATTCAACTTCTTTAATGAATATTTCGAAATATAGCTCTAGAATTGAATTCGGTTTTATTTTCAATGAACTTTGAGTTGGAGCTTTCACATCAAAATAATCAACTGCACGAAGCATTCCAATTAAAATGTCTCTCCATTTATTTTCGTCATTGTTTTTATCTGCTTTGGGTAAAATTTCAATTATAGTTTTTCCAACTTGAATAACTCCTACATAGCTGTTGAATTTTATTCCCTTATGAATTAGAGAATAATATGGAAAATCTTTTTTATCACCTCTAAAAATTTCTAGAGCGTTTCGTAATTTCGAATCATCTATTTTTAAAGATTGATGTTCAAATACGGTTATTATATTATTCATAAATAGACTTAAAATTATCAGATTTTCTTAATCTATAAACATCTTTATCTTCCATATCGTACTCAAAATTTGCAAACTTGGTTTCTGGTATTTTTTCTACAAATTCTTTACCAAGTACCAAACCGATTTTCCCATAGTCGCCAAAAAAGTATTCTTGTAAAAGAGGAATAATTTTGTCTTTGAATACTTGTTTTAAATCTTCCAAATCTT
The DNA here is from genome assembly GCA_964540355.1 of uncultured Fibrobacteraceae bacterium. Classification (GTDB taxonomy): domain Bacteria; phylum Fibrobacterota; class Fibrobacteria; order Fibrobacterales; family Fibrobacteraceae; genus Fibrimonas. The sequence goes on from CAZIMU010000009.1 coordinate 20,680, forward strand.
CTACTTCCAAAAAATAGCTATGTCCTATTTGGTGTTCTCTATCTAGGAGTTTTTCTATTCTTTCATTGATGGTTTTTAAAAGCCGTTGTAAATCTATACCTTGCATATCAGATTTCAACAATTCTGGTTTAGGCATTATTTCTTCGAAACTAAATCTACGTCTTAATGCGGTATCTAAAGCTTCTACGCTTCTGTCTGCGGTATTCATTGTGCCTATTATATATATATTATCTGGAACTCCAAATTTTCCTTCGTCATCTTTACTATATGGCAAAGTAACTATTAATTCTTCATTTCTACCAAGCCGTTTATCTTCTTCTATTAATGTTATCAATTCACCGAAAATCTGAGAAACATCGCCCCTATTTATTTCATCTATGATGAGGATATAATTATTTTCTGGATCTACTTTAGCCCTTGCACATATTTTTCTGAATATACCAGGTTTTATTTCGTAACTAATTTTTGAATCCTCATCTTGATTTTCACTTAATTTTGGTTTTATTCCTTCTATAAAATCTTCATAACTCATACTTTGATGAAATGTTATGAAAACTATTTGTTCTTTTTTTGCCAAGTTATTAAACTTGTTTTTTAATTCTACTCTTTTTTTCCCTTTAATAAAATCTTTTCCACAGATTATCTCAAGAGCTTTGTTCACTGTGTTATAGGTTTTACCTGTACCAGAAGGTCCGTAAAATATTTGATTTAGGGGAAAGGCACCCCCCTTGGGGGACGTAGAAATTTCTCCATTATAAAAATGAAATTGTAACAACTTACGCATTAATGATCCTAATGATGGTATACCTCCTACATTATGTCCAGCCTTAGGTTTATCTGGCTTGCTTCTTTTTTTATTTTGCAAATTTTGATATCTTTTATTTAATTCCATAAATTCTTTATTATTCTTTAGCGACTTGCCATTTATTATTTCTAATATTTTATTTTCAGATAAATTTGTTATTTTTTGAAAAATTTCCCTATAATCTTTCGAATTATATTCAAAAAAATTATCTTTTAAATAACTATACTTTTTTTTATCTAAAAATTTCAAATCTTTTCCCATTTCTAAAAAATATTGTGGATACCAAAAAGCTGTAGCACCTACTCGTACTCGCCCATTTTTTTTGGCTTCTTCATCTATTTTACCCAGATATTGTTCAAATTCTTTTTTAATAACACTTGCTTGAGCTTCACCTTGAAACATTCCTATTTCTGATTCCATAAGTTTCTCCATATTTACAAATTTGTTAGAAATATAGAAAAACTTTAAAATAAATTTATATATTACAATTCAATATGAACGGATTAGCAATACTTATCATTTCCGCAGTGGTTTTGTCTCTTGCTTATGTAATTTACGGACGCTACCTTGCAAAGAAATGGGGAATTGAGCCAAATAAAAAAACTCCTGCACATGAGCTGGAAGACGGTATGGATTATGTGCCTACTGAACCCAGTGTGGTTTTTGGTCACCAGTTTGCCTCAATTGCAGGAGCTGGTCCCATCAATGGTCCTATTTTGGCGGCGATGTTCGGGTGGCTGCCGGTGTTGCTTTGGATTCTCATTGGGGGAGTATTTTTTGGTGCGGTTCAGGATTTTGCTTCTCTTTACGCCTCGGTTAAGAATAAGGGAAAAACAATCGGCTTTATTATAGAGACTTATATCGGCAGAACGGGCA
>CAZIMU010000010.1:0-22340 GCA_964540355.1 uncultured Fibrobacteraceae bacterium
AGAATTTGGATATTTACATAACTGGTTCAAATGCGTATTTTTTGAGCGGCGAACTAGCAACACTTCTTTCGGGAAGATATGTGGAATTGAAAATGCTGCCGCTTTCATTTAAGGAATTTGCATCTGTTCAAAAAGAGAAAAATCCTCGCTTGCTCTATAACGAATATCTTAAAACTTCCTTTCCTTATGCAATTACGCTTAACTCAGAAAAACAACTGCAATATTTGGAGGGCATTTATTCAAGCGTTGTTCTAAAAGACATTGTTAAGCGGCTGGCGGTTGCAGATGTTGCAACGCTTGAACTCATAATAAGATACCTATATGCAGAAATCGGGAATTTTCAAAATATCAATAAAATTTCCAATACATTGACAAGTTTTGGAAATAAAATCAGCGATAAAACAGTAGCCCGTTATATAAATGGAATTGAAAATAGCTTGCTTGTTTATAGAGCAGAACGCTATAATGTGAAAGGGAAAAAAGTATTTGCCAATAACGCCAAATACTATGCCGTAGATAACGGATTGAGGCGGTTGATAGCAGGCGACAGAAGCGAAGATTACGGTCATATTTTGGAAAATATTGTTTATTTGGAACTTTTGAGGCGCGGCTATCAGGTATATGTTGGAGTTGTGGATAATTTGGAAGTGGACTTTTTGGCTAAAAAATCAAACGGCGAGCAATTATATGTTCAAGTTTCATATAACACGGAAAAAGAGGGTATTTTGAAAAGAGAGCTTCGCCCATTGGAAGCGATAAAAGACCAGCACCCAAAATTGCTTTTGACAATGGATGAAATTCTGCCGGAGCAGAATATAAATGGGATTATTAAGACAAGCGTTTTGAGGTGGTTGTTGTGATTATTTTACCCTTTCTTCTTCTTGTTATGCAACATTGCTGTATAAAGGGTGATTTTTTAGAATATAGCTGTAGCCACTACGGCTAGGTCTGTTGTAATCTTAATTCGAATTAGATACCTGACCAGATACCTGCGTAATGCATACCACGCCGAATCCCGGCGAATAAAATAGTGGATAAAGAGGAGCTCCCAGATATATCGTATATTCCACATCTGCTATTTGTGAAATTCCATTTTTCAAAGCTAAATTCGATGCTGAAGGGCAAACAAAAACCCCAAAGCCCCACGCAAAACGATTTATTTTCACATCTTTAGCTATAGTTCCACCACCATCGATCATTCTCTGAACCGAGAAGCAACTCGTTAATGTGATGAAAGCGAGAGCAAACAAAAGGTTTCTCATATTTTTCTCCTAATTGTTGTTGTTTGAAAAAATGTATGCAAGGCACAAGTCTTGCCTCTACGTAATTCAGATAAATTTTTGAATTTTGAAAATTCTGGTTGAAGTTGGGGGGGGGGTAGCGAGACAGCGGATTTGTTCGGCTTCGTTGGCTGGCAGCTTGTGGGAGAGGCTTGCGGAAAAATCATTCATAGAGCTTGCGGTGCAAGCTCTAGCGGTGAATGTTGTTTTGGCAGCAAGGGTCATTGGGGTATAATATAGAAAAAATGTTAGGCTTTCAACTCAAAAGAATGTTCCAAGGCACGATTTATAAATTCTGAGCGGTTAGATGTCACCATGTCTATTCGTTCCAGTAAATATTCATCAAGTTCAACATTTACGACCTTCGATTTTTTGCTCCGTGAGAACACCGTTATGGGAACAACAAGAAACGTGTAATTATCTTCCCATTCTTTCCAATCTTCCCAAGTTTTTTGTATTTGCTCTATTGTTCTTGGTTCAGCTATCTTCTCATTGTAATCCAGCAAAACCTCTATATGCCCAGCAAGAGCCTCATGTGCCAACTGCAAAGTTTCCTCATAGGTATCGCCTGCACTTGCTAACCCAGGAAAATCAGGGAAAACAACGCTAAAACCTTGTTTCCCTTGTTCATATTCAAACAGCGCTATGTATGTTATCATTTCAAACCTGCCTGTTTAAGAATGCTATTCGCAGTCCCTTTTTTAATATCCCTATTATGCACGGGTACAGTCACAAGACCTTGCTTAACAGGATATACCAGCCGTCTTGCTCTATCAAATTAACAAGTTCCTTGCAAGTTCTAATTACTCCCATGCTATAATATAGAAAAAAGCCGACCTATGCCAAAGGCAGATGATTCACAGAATAAAAAGTTCCAAACAGCACCGTGCTATAGAACAAATCGCCGAGAAGTGTATTTTGGAAAAATGGTATTCCCGCAACATAGCAAGCCGCAAGCCTAGGCTTGTAAGGAAAAAATACCAACGAAAGAATTTACTATATTAAACTTAGTCCAGGAGTTTTATGCAACAATATAACATTCAAGAAGCAAAAACGCATCTGTCTTCTTTAATTGACAGTGCCATAAAAGGCAAGCCTGTGGTTAAAGTAGTTCCTTATTCTTTTAAAGAACCTAATGGAGCGTACAAGTAGCCATTCCCAAATTTTATTCTACACAGAATATCTCACAGCGTGTTCCTCTGGTATTTTCAAAAAAAGCGTAGTGTCGCGTTGAAGTTTCATGTTTTCCACACGCTCAGAAGGCAAATCTATGAAAAATTCAGAATTTTCTTTTGTGATGTGGCTGTGAATACGGGTAAACGCACCTTTGAATTCAAGTTCCCTAACCAAAGCCTTAATATCGTGAGGTTCCCAGTGTTCAACTACCTTGATTTTCTCAGGGCGAATACCGCGCATAGCTTCTCCTTCGTTGTAAAAATTCATCGTACCTATAAAATCTGCAACAAAACGAGAAGCTGGATAGTTATATATGGTATGAGGATTTGCAATTTGTTCTACCACAGCATTGTTCATCACAATTATTCTGTCTGCCATTGTAAGTGCCTCTTCTTGGTCGTGTGTTACCATAATTGTTGTGATGCCAATTTTGCGTTGGAGTGTGCGTATTTCTGTACGCAATTTGGCGCGAACCTTGGCATCTAAGGCAGATAAAGGTTCGTCTAGCAAAAGATAAGCCGGAGAAAGAGCTATTGCTCTGGCAATGGCCGTTCTCTGCTGCTGCCCACCTGATAATTGCCTTGGATATTTATTTTGGTGATCGCATAAATCAACCAAGCTCAACATATCAAGAGCTTTCTTTTTTCTTTCGGCAGGAGTCATTTCTTTTTTCTGTTTTAAGCCGAATAGGATATTTTCCATCACGGTCATATTTGGGAAAAGGGCATAAGATTGAAACACTATTCCAAAATTCCGTTTTGAAGATGGAAGGAATGTGCTATCTCTACCGTCAATGAAAATTTGTCCAGAATCTGCTGTTTCAAGCCCTGCTACTATTCGCAAAAGAGTTGTTTTTCCGCAGCCCGAAGGACCTAGTATGCACACAAGCTCGCCTTGCTCAATATTTATGTTGATATTGTTCAAGACGGTTTGCGTACCGAAACGCTTAGTGATATTTTTTATTTCTAGAAAACTCATTTTTTTGCCGATTTAGCATCAAATAATGCCATCCATTTGTTGAGAATTATATCTCTATTGCTAGCTGTCCACGCAAAATCGTTATCTATAAGCTGCTTTATGGGGTCTGAATTGAAACCATCATAGTTGCCGCCTTTGCCTGTAGAGATAATGGGGTAACTCTTTTTGTAAGATTCCATAGCTTCATCGGAAATCGCCCAGTCCAAGAAAGTTTTTGCCAAAGGATTGATGGTTTGTTTTTTTATGAGAGCATTTGCTTCCATATCCCAGCCGGAGCCTTCAATAGGAAATACGGTAACTACTGGAGCCCCTTTTTGTTTTTGACTTATTCCAGCATAGCCAAAACTCACTCCAACTACACATTCTCCTGCCGCCGCCATTTTTGCAGGCTTTGAGCCGGAATGTACATATTGATTCACATTTTCATGCAATTTTGAAAGATAATCCCAACCAGCATCGGTATCTTTGCCTCTAATCTGCAACACTCCAGCAACTGTTAGAAAACCTGTGCCAGATGAATTGGGATTTGAGATAACAATGTGCCCTTTCAATTTTGGATTCAACAGGTCATCGAAAGAGCTTATATTCGCTGGTGAAAGCCCAAGTTTGGCGAGTTCCACGGTATTGATTATGAAAGCTGTTTCCCAAGCGGTCATGCCAACCCATGTTGGAATAGATTTGTTGGATTTAAACTTTGGCAATATTCTTTCAATTCCTTTTGGCGCATAAGGTTCAAGCTGCCCGTGTTCATCCAAAACCAACATAGAAGAAGCGGCTGTGCCCCATACCACATCTGCTTGGGGATTGTCTTTTTCTGCTATGAGCCGTGCAGTTATTATGCCAGTTGATTCACGCACAACATTTAATTTTATGTTTGGATATTTTGCATAAAACGATTTTAAATATTCTGTCACAAGCTCATCTTCCAAAGCTGTGTAAACAGTTATGGTGCCAGATTCTCGCGAATTTTTTGCTTGCTCGTCTTCTTTGCAATTGATTAGAAACAAAACTACCGCACAGAACATTACTAATATACAGTGATATACTCTCATACCTTCCCCCTTGTTGAATTTTACATAACAAAGGTAGATATTGAATGTTACAATTTTGTGAAGGTCTTGTAAAGATTTTGTTAGATATTAACTCTATCATAAGGCATAAGATAGAAAATTGCGCCCTGCACTGCTTGCAAAATTATCACAGCATAACCTAGTAGCAAAGAGGCGAGTAATTGTTCGGAATTTATTGTATAAGCGGTTAAAGAAAGCATACACCATTCTCTAATGCCAATACCGTTAAAAGAAATGGGAATTGTTGTTATTAAAATAGTAATTGGCATAATTGCAAAAACAAAAGTCAAAGGAACAGAAATACCCATAGACTTAAATACGGCAACCTGCATCAAAATAACCAGTATCTGCATAATAAGCGAACCGAGCGTAGCTGCAAGCAAGCGCAAAGGATATTTTTTATACTCCCGCAATTTATCTGCAAACGACTTTAGCTTTCCCATATTAAAAGGATTAAAAACAATGCAAAAGCAAAAAACCAACAAAAGGAATGTTGTAGCAGCCATGAACCAAATTGCCTGCTTTGGAACCTGTTCAGCATAAGGCAGGGCGAGCCAAAACAGCAAGCATAGAGCCACGAGCCCCAAAATTCTTGCAACAAAAACAGAGGCTACGCTGCCAGCTATAACATTGTGCGCTTTGCCAAGAGCTATGGAACGGTAAGCATCTCCGCCAAGCCCGCCGGGAGCGAATAGGTTGAAAAAATAACCAGCAATGGTATATTTGAGTAAAGCACTGAACTTTGGTTTTTGTTCTTTTGGAACAATCAAAAGATAATGCCAGCGAAAAGCCTGATTGAGAATAACAAGCTCACCTAGCAAAAAACACAACAAAAACCAGCTAACCTTGGCATTTTTTAAATTGACTATAATTTCAGAAATTGGAAATTTCCATAAAATTAAAATTATAAGCGAAATGCTAACGAGCAATTTAATAAATATTTTCATATTTTTTCAGCTATGGCAAGCAGGTTTTTTTTGAATGTAATTCTCATTTTTATGCTAAAAAAAGCAAAGCAACTCACAAGCCTAGAAAGGATATAAAAAAACCATCTAAAATAGTTGAAACAAGCCCTATAAGAATCTTGTTTGATAATCCTAAAACCAGAATCTAAAAGCAAATTATTAACTCTATTTTTGGTAGTGAAATAAGAATGTGAATAATCGCAGTCATAAAAATCTTTTCCCAAGTCAAGAGCGCAAGGATAAAAAAGCAGCAGTTTTCCATTTTGCTTTAACAAATTATTTATTCCGCCAAAAACATCTAATACTTCGCGGTAGTTCATAAAATGCTCAAGAACGTGGCTCATAATAACCATATCAAAACTGCCTTTTTCTAAGCTAGGTGGAAATGGAGGAACAAAACATTTTATGGCATTTATATCTTTGCTTTTTGCTTCTTTGTATAAAGTATCACTTGCTTCTATTCCAATATATTCCATTTGCGGAATTTGCTTTTTTAAATGTTTATAACAAGTTCCTTTACCAATGCCAATTTCCAATATTTTTACAGGAGAAAATTCTGCAGCAATTATGGAAAGTTTTTCAAAAGTTTTTTCCACTAAAAAACTTCCCAGCTTGGTTCTTTTGTGTTTTGCAAAACTATCGTAAAATGTTGCCATAAGGAGTAATGTAGTAATTTTTGATTATCTCTAAAGATTGTTTTTTATATTTCCCTGTCAATTTGAATTTTAGCTTTTTGCCAAAAATCCCGCATAACCAAGCTTTTAATAAAATGAGAATTAAATAAATTTTTGAATATTTTTTTGTTGCGGTATCTCCAACTAAATTATCTTTTTTCATTTCGCGTTGCAATTTTAAATATCTTTTAAATGAAAAGTATGGCAATTTGAGTAGATAACCAAATGGCAAATAGTGCATAGCTGTGCGAATACGGTTGCGTTCGCTATAGAAAAGCTTTAATGGCGAATATCGAACTGTTGTTTTGCTACGCTCATGCCACACTATTGCACTTGGGCAAAATATGCTGTGAAATCCCAAAAGATTGTGCCTTAAATACCATTCCGTTTCTTCAAAAAATAAAAAGAAAGAATCTTCTAAAAAGCCAATTTTATCTACAACTTCTTTTTTAAAAGCCATAACCGCACCATAGCAGCCAAATACTTGTTTTGTCTTTAATGATTTTATTTCATCTAAATTTTTTCCTGAATTTTCATTTTCAGCGTGCATATCTGGGTGAAATAAAATACCTGTTGAATTTACAACACCGCTTTTTTCCATAACAAGGGAGGCAACCGAACCGCAATCTGCATTACTTTCAAAAGTAGTTAAAATTTCTTTTCCCCAATTTTTATCAAATTCCAAATCCATATTGCATAGCACCTGTATGGGCGAATCCATTTTTTTCAACAAAGCATTGCAGGCTCCAGCATAGCCCAAATTTTCAGTTCCTTTTTCCAAATTCACGCTACTGCCCAAACCAATTGTAGAATTATCCTTTGAGTTATTATCATAAACAAATATGCGAAATTCTGTGTCTTGCAAGTTTTGAATACTTTTAACACATTTTACAAGAGAATCGCCACCATTGTAGTTTATTATGCCGAAATCAATTTTGCGAATTTCACATTGCATATCACCATTCCCAAAAGCAGTACAAACCCAATTGCTACAATGTAGAGTGATTTTCTAACACTATCCGAAACGTAGTTTAATTCCACCAAAGATTTGCCGCTTGGAATTTCAACAGCCATAAAAGTGCTGAATGCTCTGTGAACTTGCGCGTCTTTTCCGTTTACTTTTGCTTTCCAAAATTTGTGGAAATTTTCAGAAACAAAGAGCAAAGCATTTTGAGAACTTTCAACTTCAAATATATGTTTATCCATTTCGGTACTCGCAATTTTAAGGCTACCGCTTCCATCTTGCAGAGGTAAAATATTTCTATCTTCCAATAATAAAGTATTCCTGTAATCAAATTCATTATCTTTTAATTTTTGGATTATTTCTTCTTGATTTTCCATCGCCTCAAAATTATAATATAGTTTTGCACGTCCCAAATCTCCGGGATTTTTTTGAACGCCCGTACCTCTATCTCCATCAAAAATTATATAACCAACATTCATAATGTCTATCATAGCCTGGTTTTGCAGTTGTTCTTTGAAAACTCTATAAGTTGCTATTTCGTTATCGTGAAAGCCAAGAGCACTTCTAAGCCCGTAAGAAGCCAAGTTGTTTCCGCTAATGGCAGGATTTCTTGTTAGGGCAAATATGCGAGAACGTTCAAATTTGTTTGGGCTGTCTTTTTTTATAGCTTGTATAACCGAATGATTTGGATTGTAATATTGGTTAGCAGGTACGTTTTGAACATAAGGCGAATTTACAACCGCCAAATCCAATGCCGCAACCGCCGCTAAAATCAAAGTTGTTTTCACAATATCCCTTTTTTCGCTTAACACATAAAACGCTGCACCCAAAACAACAGCGCATATAACAAATGAACTTATGGAAAAAGAAGCTAACTCGCCCGCTTTTACAAAATTAACAGGCTTAAAATAACCATTATCCACAGGATTCAAGAAAAAACTCGCCAAAATCAAAAACGGCACCGCCCAAAGAATAACGCGTGGTGAAAATCGGGGTTCAGACAATGACAATTTAATAAAATAAGCCCCAAACAACAGTATAAATATTGCCACAGGAACTCCATTTAAACTCTCCCAAGCAAAACGGAAAATCAAAATAGCAGCTAATAAAATTCCATATAATATTGCACCTTGTTTAATTATTTTTTTATTCTCTTCAAAATTTTTCAATACTGGAGCAGCTAAAAACACAAAGGCAAGCGGTAGCCAAAAAATAGCCATACTTGGCGCACGAAAATTTTTAACACCCGGTATTGCATTAAACCATAAACTGAATAAAAATGAGTGCAAGCCAACAGCATAAGAAAGAGCTACAACGCAGCCAAAAAACCAAAACAATGCCTGTTTGCGATTGCCAGGCAATAGACATCCGCACAGAGCCAAAAATGTTAAAAGAGTTCCCGCTCCATCTGCATTTAATTTAAAGGGATTTTGCCCCCAATAAGAATTAGAATCCCGTTCTCCAACATCGGTTCCCAAAAACCCCGGCAAAATCATAGCCGCTAATTCCTCGCCGTGCAAGCTCCAGCTTGCGGAATGTTCAATGGTTGTTTTTTCTGAACTTCCTCTAACAGAATCTGTTGTTGTGTATAAATAAGGTGGAATTATTTGAAAAGCAGAAATCATTAAACCCACAGCCAAAGCGAGAGTCGCAAGCCCCAAACGAATTATGCGAATTTTTGCCGAAAGTTTTTGAGAAAAAAGTTCAAATAAAGTGTAAAGCCCGGCACCCCACAAAAAGAAATAGGTTAATTGCAAATGCGGAGAAAGCACCATCCAAACAACGGAAAGCGAAAAATAAATTCCGTGTTTTATGGAACCTTCGCGCAGTAGCCTCATCAAAGCATACATAGCAAAGGGAGCCGCAGCAAAAGTCATCATTTTGCCATCGTGCCCGCCATACACATAAGTGAAATATTGAGGGCTGCAAGCATACAAAAAACCGAGCAATGCCGCCCACTGCCATTTATCCGTTAAATAGCGAGCGAGGATATAAGCGGATATAAATGCAAACCATATAGTTAAAATAAACTTAAAACCAGTGGCTCTGCTTGGGTCTAATATGAAATAGATCAATGCAAGCGGGTGATAAGCATCTCCGAACATAGCGTCCATAGTAGGTATTCCACCAAGCCGCGAGTCGTCCCATTCTGGCAAAACAAAATGCTCTGCTCTAACATAACGAGAGCCTATGCCATTCAGCTGATCGCTGTTAAGCATGAGTTTTGAGCTATCAAAAACAAATCCATTAAATACAATCAAAAGCAACGCTAAGAAGGCAAGTGCTGCAATAGCCAATACTTGATTATTTTTCAAAAGCTATTAATCCTCAGCGGTTAATTGCCTGTGATTGCGAATCACAAAAAAACCAATAGCACCAGCGAGTATCACGACAGCAGCTAAAATGATTGAAATAATGGTCTTATTCATGTACGGACTCCTTTGTTTAGCTATAATTTAGAAAAAATTTGATTCTTTTTCTTTTTTTGCGGCATTTAATGAAAAAAATGCATAATTTTGCAAACAGTTGTTTGCAAAAGTCACTTTTTTTGGAAAATTTCCCGTTTTTTTACGTCTAACAAGTAGAAAGAAAAAAATAGGAGACCTTTCTATGCAAGACAACCTACCCGAATTATTAAGTCCAAAAGTGGACGTAATTTTCAAATTGCTGTTCGGTGACGAACGCTACAAGGATTTGACTATCAGCTTCATAAGTGCAGTCCTAGGCTACAAGGACGGCGAGTTGGAAAACATTTTCTTTTATGATACCCATCTGAAAAGGGAGAGTGTGGACGACAAGCTGGGGATTTTGGATGTGAAAGCCAAGCTCTCTAACGGGAATATCATAGATATAGAGATGCAGGCACACAGCGTTCCTGACGTAAGAGGAAGGATATCTTACTACAGGTCGCATCTGCTCACCGAGCAGCTAGGTACGGGAGATCCGTACTCAAAGCTAAAGCCTGTGAAATCCATAATAGTGGCAGATTTTGATTTTGTCCCAGAATCGGAGAAATGCCACACTGTTTTTCAAACACTGGAGAAAGACGAACATTTCCCCTTCAACGATTTGGAGGAAATACACGTTCTTTGTTTAAAAAAATTATCTAAATTAGATAATGAGAGCTTAAGTGAATGGTTGAGATTCATTAAATCTGAGAGCAAAGAGGAATTTATGGAGTTGGCAAGAAAAAGTCCAGTATTTGAGAAGGCTGTAGATGTTTTGACTGAGGTCAGTGCAGACGACTATAACCGTATGCTGTACGAAGCTCGCTTGAAGGAATGGCGTGATAATAAATCTAGGATAGACGGAGCCTTGACAGATGGGATGAAAAAAGTTTTTTCTCTTTGGCGTCAAGGCTATTCTTTAGATGAAGCCGAAAAAAAGATGGGTCTGTCCTAATTAGTAAGCAAGACAAACAAACCTGCACTGCAACTGCATAGCGAAGGATAAAACTATTTCAACGCATTATGCTCCAACATTAGCGTGTAATTCGTAACATCGCATACATTGCTTGGACCAAAGTACTGAATTGGACCTGGGTAAATGTATTCTTCGCCTCTTGCCCAATCGTCTCTGTGGTTTACAAAATATTTAAAGGGTTTGCCTTTTAAATCCACGAGGGCTTTTTGTATAACGGGTTTGTTTTGGCCGTGCCTGCGTTCAATGTTCATCATCATTGTGGTGGGAACGCCGCCTGCAACCCATTTTTTAAAGCCTGCGGTTAAATTGCGAATGGAACTCATATAGCCGTTTTTCTTGTGCAGCACCAAAACAGAAGCTGCATAGCCAAGGCTATAGCAATAATCCGCATCAAAGTTTGATGGTGCCGCGCAGCGACCCTCATAACCAAAGAAATGGCTTTGAGTGCTGAATTTGCCTTTGAAATTTCTGAGCTTCAGTTCTTTGGTTACCATTTCAATTAAAAGTTTTTCTGTTTCAACTAGAGATACCTGAACATTTCCGTGCGGGTCTCTGTCCATCATCAACTGGAGCTGTATGTCTTCGGGTAGGTTTTTAAGCAAGGTTGCAGAGGCTTCGGAAATATGTTTGCAAGCTACTTCTACCATATCTGCCGCTTTGCCAGCTTCTTTAATTTCTGCATCACCGTGTTCTTTCACGTGGCTTTCTATATCTTTCTGGATAAGGGCTTTTATTTCCGCTTCGTTATGCGCAAGAGCATCGTTCAATTCGGAAATCAGAATTTTAAATTCTGGAATAAACTCAATAAGACCTTCTGGTATAAGGGCTACGCCAAAATTTTTTCTATCTGCGCTACGGCCATCGATAATATCTGCTATTGAATTCACAACCTGTTGAAGAGTCCATTTTTTTTCCTTAATCTCTTCTGAAATCAAGCAAATATTTGGATGTGTTTGAAGAGCGGCTTCTAAACCTATATGGCTTGCAGAACGCCCCATAAGTTTTATAAAGTGCCAGTATTTTTGGGCGGAATTGGCATCGCGCTCAATGTTGCCTATCAGTTCTGAATAGGTTTTAACGGCGGTGTCAAAACCAAAAGAAACTTCTATATATTTGTTTTTCAAGTCGCCATCTATGGTTTTTGGGCAGCCTATAACGGAGCAAGAAACTTTTTTATCTGCAAAATATTCTGCCAAAACCGCGGCATTTGTGTTTGAATCATCTCCGCCTATAATTATAATGGCGTTTAACTTTAGCTTTTTCACAACTTCTATGCACCTGTCAAATTGCTCGGTGCTTTCCAATTTTGTTCTGCCGCTTTGGATTATATCAAAGCCGCCTGTGTTGCGGTATTTTGCCATTAATGCGCGTTCTATTTCAATATATTTTCCATTCACAAGCCCGCTAGGGCCGCCCAAAAAACCGTAAAGTTTTGAACTGCTCTTAACGGCTTTTATTCCGTCAAAAATTCCAGCAATAACATTGTGACCGCCCGGAGCCTGCCCGCCAGAGAGAACAACGCCAACATTTAGGGCTGTGCTTGTGGCTTGCTTTTTTGTTGAGGCTTTAAATGTTAAAATAGGAGCGCCATAAGTATTTGGAAATAGTGCCTTTATTTGCTCTTGGTCGCTCACAGACTTTGTGGCTGTTCCAGCGATGGTTGAAACTTTTAATGCCCCCTTGCTAAGCGAGGGTGGGAGCTTAGGTTTGTAGCCAGCACGAGCTTTGCCAAGAAAAGAAAGATTTTCAGACATCGGTTTTCTCCTTTGTTATTGGGGTATAATATAGAAAAATTATTAAATAGAACTCTGCAACTGGTCTATGCCTTCTTGTATTTTTTTATTGACATAGCCTTTGCTAAACCCAAAGACTGCGGCTACTTCGTCTGCACTCCAGCCTTCGCCAAAAACAAGTTCAACAAATAATTGCGAAATGGGGCAAGGCATACCCGAAGCTTTGCCAACAGTCCATACGGGAGATTGGCTGTCTCTCAAAAAAACACCCCCTTGGAGCAACCATTCTTCCTCTATTTGTTTTTGCCTCTTTCTCGTTCTAAAATGATCCACGCAACAGTGATATGCTATTGAATAGAGCCAAGTTTTCAAAGCAGACTGATCTTTAAAAGATTCCGTACTGCTGAGTATTTTAAAAAAAACTTCTTGGCGAATATCTTTTGCAATGGCCGGATCTCTCACAAAACGCTCGCAAATCCTAAGTACAAAATCTGCATTTTCAGCCCAAAGTTCGGATATATTCATAAACAACCTCCAATTATGCCTTTGATATATATTATTACTGGGCTATTTGCACACGAACCACGTATTTGGCATACATCTGTTTGCAAAATACTGTATTTTTCTACATTTATCATAATGCCTTTTCTGCCACTCTTTTTTTTGCTTTTGGTTGCTTGTTCCAATAATTTGTTGCACAGCGAAACAAAATCGCTGTCTATTGAGCGCGTATCCATTGAAGTTCAAAATAAATCATACACAGTTTTAACAGATTATTCCATTCCTTACTCCGATACAATTTTAGAAAGCGATACCGTATTTTTTTATGCGAAAGTAAATCCGCTAGGTGCAAAAATTAAAGGTTGCTATTGGTCTATTGAGTCTAAAGACTATCCTTGCCAGCAATCTAGAAACAGATATACCTTTGATTCCACAGGTCTTTATCCTGTGAAATTAAAAGTGCTGGATATTTTTGGCGACACTTTATATGCAAACATATTTATGAGAGTTTCAAGCAAACCTATTTGCAGCGGCATAAAACTGAGTTTTTTTCAAGGTTCGCCCATTTTTAAATGGAACTGCAAAAATACAGATGACGAAGCCGAGCTAACTTACAGATTTATACTTAAAACAAAAGATAAAGCAGATACTCTGTTTTTGAAAGAAGATTCCCTGCAACTTGGTTATCCATTGCCAAGCGATTATTGGAAAGTTCAATTGAATGTAGAAAACAGTTATGGATTCAAAGATTCTACCGAGATGTCGCTATTATGAAAATTTTTCTTTTTTGGGGAACAGCGGCAACATTATTTTTAATCTCCTGCTCTGATAACGCTAAATTTGACGACATCAGCAAACCCGAACCTAAATTGGATATTGTTTATGGACAATATAAACAATACTTATATGCTAATGCATATTTATCTATAAAATATGACCCAGAATATTATTATTGTTACTGGGCAATAGATGGAGAACTTGTTAGTTATGATAATCTTTATATGGAAAAAAAAGTATCTTATGGTGAGCATTTTTTAGAATTTATTTTGATAGACCGCTTTGGCGATACTTTGAGTGATGGCGGTATTGTTCGCATGAATGAACCGCTTAAAATTACCTTGCTTTCTCCAATAGAAAAGTATCAAGCGGCAAAAACCGATACAGTTAAATTTCAATATAAAATAAGCGGCATAGATACTTGGGAAAAAAAATCACAAATTATTGTTTATATTTCCACAGATGAAGATATTTGGAAAAATGGAAAGCCTATAAAAGATAGTTTTTCGCCGCTGAACGAAAGTGTTTATTATTGGGGAGTTAAGGCATTTACAGAACAAGACACCGCATATTCGGAGATTAGAAGTTTATGGGTAAAAAACTAATTTTAAGCATAATGATTGCAGTGGGCATTTCCAATTCGGCGCCTCTTATGATGTTTCCCCTTGAATCCGACTTAGACAGCAATATTTTGGCTCTTTGGGAAAATTCCATTAAGCAAATTTTTAAAGAGGCAGCTTTTGAGCCTATGAAAATTGAGCAGAGTCATTTTGCGAAGTGCGAAAGCATAGAATGTGCGATATCTGCTGCGAGGGTTGCTGGAGCACAAGGACTTTTTAGAGGGCGTTTGCGCGCAGAAGGCAAGGATTCCATAAGCTTTAGGTTTCATATAGACTGGCTTGCAAGCAATTCAACTCCCCAAAGCGATATACAAGGCACAGCCCCACTCTCGTGGGACGATGCTATGAGGAGCGGAACGCTGCCAAAACTTTTATCTGGAATAACGGGTAAAAGCACGGAAATTGAAAACACAAAGGAAGAAAAAACTTATATCAGGGTAGAAACTAACCCAGAAAATGCCATTGTTATGCTAAACGGAGTAGCTGTGTGTTCTTCGCCTTGTGAATTTTTAGCTACTGGTTCTAGAGCGCAAATTGCGGCATATTGGCAATCTGGCGATAATATATGGGCGGCAAAGAGCGATGTGAAAATCGGAAAAGACACTACAAAAGTATTGCTGGAACTTAGGCGTTCTTATGCATACACGGAAATTCGCACATTGCCGGAAAATGCCCAGGTATATTCGGGAAACTTTTTAGACATAAATTCAAAAGCTTTGGGAAAAACTCCGTATAAGTTCCGCAGTTTGCCCGGAACTGCGCAAGTCCGCATTTTTCGCGAGGGCTATAAAGACACTTTGATAGACGTTAATGTTGATGCCTTGGAAAAGCAGGTTCAAATTGTGCAGTTAAATCCCATAACAGATGCCAGGCAAATAGCGGACCAAAATCTTTTTATAAAAAGCCAAACAAAGAAAAAAATAGGGATAGGCCTTTTGGGTGGCAGCGTTGGGCCACTCGCTACAGGTATATTGCTCTGCAACTTGGCGCGAGACGATTACCAAAAAGCCCGTGAAATAAAATCAGAATTATCTTACCCCGCCATTGGTGGAGAAAATTTCAGGGCAAAAGTAGATGAAAACCACAAAGCCGTTAAAAATGGAGATACGAAAACTATTTTTGGCTCAAGTTTAATAGGAATTTCGCTAATTTTAGCTGGAATAGGCTTTTCTATGAGTTTTTGACCCTAACATTCCGTTGGATTAGTGAAAATTTTATATTTATTGTAGTATAGCGTTAAATTTGAGGTAACCCGATGAGAACCAAATTCGCAAAACTCGCACTAATGGTATGTTTAGGGCTTTCTGTGTTAATAGCTGTTTCTTGCTTTGAATCTAGCAACTTAGGCAATCAAGGCTTAACATCAGGAACGGAGTTTACACCTACTGTGCTTGGTTTGAATCCCGGAAAAAACAATAGTGAAATGAATTTTAATTGGCTTTCGGGAAATGAGGTGGGAACTAATAAATCCGTTGTACGTCTTTTAAAAGGCTATTATCACATTAAAGACTTTAAAGGAACATACGGTGCAGCAGGCGACAATCGACAACACAAAGTTACAGTAATGGATCTTGAACCAGATGTCGAATACACATATCGGGTATCTAATGACAGTACAAACTGGAGTGTTCCATACACATTTAAAACTGCCCCAAAAGGCTCGTTTAAATTTGCAGCTGTAGCAGACATACAACCTAGTTGTTCGGAGGCGTGCCCTACTGATGAAGGTAGCGAAATTTATATGTGGGGTAAGACCCTCACGGAAATCGCTAATGCTGGTGCAACTCTTATTGTAAATGCTGGAGATCACGCTATGAATGGTAGAGAAATCGAATATGAAGGTTATTTTTACCCTTCACAACTACGAAGTATTCCAACAGCTCCGGTGATGGGCAACCACGATACGTATGCTTCTGGAACGTATGCGAAAAATTTTAAATATCATTTTAACTTACCCAACATTATTTATGGAACCGCACCATATACTGAACAAGCAAATTATTATTTCTTATATAATAGAGTTCTATTTATAGGCTTAAACACATCTGATGAATCTAGTAGTGATACCAACGCTTACAACAACGCATCTAAGTTTATAACCGACTTTAAAAAAACCTTTGTTGCTGCAAAAAAAGCGCACTCTCCAACCCAATACGATTTTATTGTTGTTTCTCATCATAGAACCACAAATAGCATACAAGGTGGCAGTCACGCATTGGAGGCAACTACATTAGCTTATCAAGATGCGGGTCTTCAAAGAATTATGACTGAGAATGGCGTGGATTTGGTAATAACAGGCCATGACCATATATATGTTAGAAGCAAACTTATGTATAACGATACTGTAAGCACAAATGGCACTGGTACTTATTATCTAACTATTAAACCAGGTAGCGGTACTGATGGACGCGGTAGTGGTATAGGTTTTGACAAGACAACTGCTGATTCTTACAAAGATAGGTATCCTTGGCTTCTTATAGAGATAAATGAGAAATATTTCCCTATATCTTATGAGAAACATCTTGCATATACCAAAGACAACTTTGGATATGCAATATTTGAAGTTAGTGGTACTGGTCATAATGCTAAAATGGCGGTAAAGATGTACGAGTACCCATATACGAATACAAATCCTTCTGACACGTTTACTATTACGCCAACTCTTTCAAAATAGACAGATAACAAATAACCATAACGGTTTAATTTTATTTTACTATAGTAAGTAATGATCAACTCATATCCAAACGCTTGGGATATGGGACAAGGGACAGGGGACATGATTTTTTCTTACAAAACAGCTTAAAAAGCCATTTTAGTGTAAATATTCATATCCCTTATCCCATTTCCCTTGTCCCAAAGAAAGTTAATCAGCATTTACTATATTTAAAGCTGTTTGTAGTAACCATGAGGAAAATTAAATGAATCCTACGCTAGCAAAAGAGCTTAAGGATATGGCAGATAACGCTAATGTTCCAGAAGCAGAATATCTTGAGTGGAGAAAGAAAAGACTCACAAAAGAGTTTTTTGAAAAATTGAAAGAAACTGCAAAAGCGGGAAAATATTGCTTTGAGGCAATAATTGAATCCACTATAGACGACATTTGCTGGTCGCGTTGGTGCAGAAACCACGACTTCACTTATGCCGACAAAAAAGTGTGGTGGTCTGTTCAATGATTTGGGGAATATATGTTCAAATTTCTTAACTCCATACGGTTTCGCATTCATGCACTTAGCATAGGGCTTGCATTTGCTATTTCTGCTGCTTTCTTAGTTATTTTTCTGATAAGTTCAAAAAGAGCGAATACCGAGCATTTGGAGGAAATTGCCAAGAGAACAATGCAATATTTGAACGCAGACATTCAAAATGCCCTTGCACCTGCTATGGATATGGCAAATTACATAGCCGCCTTTGCAAGCGATTATAACCACGAACAAAACGATCGTCTTTTAGACAAAATAGCCAAGGCAGACCCCTCTGTTCTCGATGCTTATTATGGCACAGCCCTCACACGTTATGAAGGCGGATTTTTTGCCAGCGGAACAAATTGGAACCCTTACGAAGAAGAACCTGACTGGAATCATGTAAAAAGGCCTTGGTTTATATCTGCAATGCAAAATCCTGGTAAAATAACCATAACAGACCCTTATGAAGATTCCGAAACGCATAAAATTTGCGTGACCATTGTGAAAACCGCTTTAGATAGCAAAGGGAAAATCAACGGGGTTGTGGGTATAGATGTGCTTTTGGATAAATTGACAGAAATAGTAAATGCGCGCAAAGTTACAAAAGATGGAAAAAGTTTTTTGATAGATGCAAACGGTTTGTACATAATCAACCAAGACACATCCAAGGTTATGAAAAGCAATATTCTAAAAGACCTGAATTTAGATAAATCCATTTTGGAAAAGCAGGGCATTAAATTTAGAGACAGTATATACATTGCGGTTATATCTGTTCCAAATACTCCAAGCTGGTATCTTGTGAGCGTTGGTTCTTTGAAGAGTTTAGATAAAATGGATTTGAGGTCTGTTTTGATTGTAATCGCAATTTCAATTTTAGTGGCAATAGTAGTTTCTTTTGTACTCGGAAACAGAATAAGCAAGGGAATAAATGTTGTTATAAAAGGAATAAAACAAGTGAGCAGTGGCGATTTAACTGGGCGGCTTAAAATCAAATCCAACGATGAAATTGGCGAAATGTCTAAGAGATTCAACGAGTTTTTGGATTTGTTGCAAAGGTTTATGAAAAAGGTAAGCGATGATGCGAATAGTTTTTCTGAAACTGCTGGGCGTTTAACAGAAGTGAGCAATTCTTTGGAGCACGGTAGCGAGAAAACAGTATCTCAGAGCACATCTATAGCCAGCGCAATGGAACAAATGTCTGCAAATATAAACGCAATGGCAAGCGGCACAGAAGAGGCAAGCCTTAACGCACACGAAGTGACCAACACAACAGAGCAGATGGCTGCAAATATAAATGCAATGGCAAACGGCGCAGAGCAGGCAAGCAATAACGCAAGCAAAGTTACAGAATCGGCAAAACAGATGAGCGCAAATATGAACGCAATAGCAGCTGCTATTGAAGAGATGAGCGTAAGCATAAGGCAAATTGCAGGCAATGCCGGAGATGCGCGCAAAATAACAGGAGACGCAATTTCCAAAAGCGGTGATGCAACAAAAGTTATGGACAAGCTGGGTATGGCTGCCAAAGAAATAGGAAAGGTTACAATCCTCATAAAAAAGATAGCCGATAAAACCAGCCTGCTTGCACTTAACGCTACCATTGAAGCCGCAAGTGCAGGCGATGCTGGCAAAGGATTTGCCGTTGTTGCAAATGAAATAAAAGAGCTTGCGCAACAAAGCGCAAACAATGCAAACGACATTGCCATAAAAATAGAGAATATCCAAGCAGGCACGGGCGAGGCAACTGTAGTTATAAACCACGTGTCTGAAATAATTGCCCAAATAAATCAAAGCGTTGAAGCCATAACTGGTCATATTGAGCAGCAAACCAAGGTAAGCAATGAAATATCAAGCAATGTGTCACAAACAAACACAGAGGCCAAGCAAGTGGCTTCTGCCATTGGCGAGGTAGCCAAAAGTGCCAACGAAATAGCGAGCAATGTCACGCAGGCAAGCGCAGGAGCAAAGCGAGTAGTTTCTGCCATTGGCGAGGTAGCCAAAGGTGCAAATGATGTTTCGAGAAACGCAAGCGATGCGGCAAAAGGTGTTGTGAGCGTTAGCCATAATGTTGTTAGTATGAGCGAAGTTGCAAAAGATTCGGCTCAAAGCGCAAAACAGGTAAATTTGAGCGCGGCCAATTTGAGCAAATTCGCAGAAGAATTGAAAGATACCGTGGAGCAGTTTAAAATTTGACACACTCCTCCAATATAACTGCTGAGGCAATCCCAGTTTGGAATGCCTTGGAAAACGCTCTTGAGCAAGAGCGTTTTCCGCAGATGTTGCTTTTAGACGGTATTCCAGGAATAGGGAAAAAACTCCTCGCTATGGAACTTGCAAAAATACTTTGCGTTCACAGCAACGAGCCTCTTATATGGCTAATCCCCTTAGACGGTGATGCTAAAGATAGAGATACGCCCACAAAAATAGATTCAAGAACAGAGGAACTTTCGCAGAAATTCATTCAAAATCCCTTTCACACAGGGTATATAACAGAATCTGCCATTATATCTGTGGGTATGGTAGAGAATTTGCTGAAAAATTTTGAATTGAAAGCGAGCGGCAACCGCGTTGTTATAATAACAAATGCAGATTTAATGAACGAGCAGTCTGCAAATAAACTTTTGAAAACATTTGAGGAAGTTCCTCCAAACACCTACTTTATATTAACCACTGCATCTAGGCACTCGCTTTTGCCAACCATACGCTCACGCTCAACTTGTTTTTCTGTTCCTTTTGCAAGCAATGGCGAGGTAGCCAGAATTTTAACGACTTATGGATATTCTGCACCAACAGATGGAATTTTGGAATTTGCCGCTGGTTCTATTGGAAAGGCAATGCTCGCGTTAGATTCAAACTATTTGGAATTAAGGGAAAAAATTGCCATTTACGCAAACCACGCTTTAAGCGGAGATGCTTCTGCTGCAATTTTATATGCACAGGAAATTGATAAGTCCATAAATACCATTGCATTTTTTTTGGAAGGCCTCGCTCTGTACCTGCTAAAAACAAATAACCCAGAATATTTGGTTTATATACAAAATATTAATTTTCTTTTGCGGGCAGTGCTTGCAAAGAAATTCACAACAGAGCACGCAATTCAAAATATAGCGCTTAGAATGGCGCAAAAGGAAATATGACAAACGCACAACTATCGCTAGAAATAGCAAAAAGGCATAAGGTATCTATTCTACTCGCTAGAATTTTGGTTTTGCGAGGTGTTAAAACACCCGAAGAATCGGATATTTGGCTGAACTGGGACATACCTTGCGAACACGATCCTTTTTTGATGAAAAATATGGACAAAGCCATAGAATTTGTTTTGGCTGTCCGTGAAAGCAAAAAGAAGGTGTGGATTTACGGCGATTACGACTTGGACGGAATTTCCAGCTCGGCAATTTTGGCGTGGGCATTGGGAGACTGGGGACTTTCTGCAAACTGGATGCTTCCAAATCGTTTTGACGGTGGCTATGGGCTTTCTGATGTCACTTTGAAAAAAATGCGAGATGCTGGAGCGGAGAGTCTAATATTGGTCGATACAGGCATAACCGCAAAAGAAGAGATAAAAGCCGCAAATGAATTTGGAATGAATGTTTTGGTTATAGACCATCACAAGCCCTCTGGAGAAGGTTTGCCAGAGGCAGATGCAATTTTGGATCCTTTTTTGGAAGACTGCGAGTATCCAAATAAATGTTTATGCGCGGCTGGAGTTGCTTATAAATTTTTATATGCCCTTTATCAAAAAACTGGCAAGCCTTTGAGCGATTTGGAGAGATATTTACCTTTGGTTTCACTTGGCACTTTGGCAGATATTGTTCCCTTGAATTCGGAAAATCTTTATTTGGTCAGAAAGGGAATGGGCAAATTCTCAAATTCGGATTGCCTTGCAATTCAAGTTTTATACGAAAAACTTGGCACAGATAAAAGCCTTGTGTATAGCAATGATATTCATTATCGTATGGCTCCGCTTTTGAATGCTCCCGGCAGAATGGAAGGGCCGGATATTTCTCTAAAATTTCTTTTGTGCAAAGATAGAGAAGAAATAGAAAAACTTTACGAAAGACTCTCCGAGTGCAATACCAAACGCAGAATTATAGAGTTGGATATTCACAAACAAGCGATTAGAAGGTTGGAGGAGATTTACGGAAATAATTTACCAAAAGTGCTGATAATAGATTCTTTGGAATGGAGTATAGGCGTTATAGGAATTGTTGCAGCGCGAATAGCTCAGGAATATAAACGCCCTACCGCTATAATTTCTGTTCAGAGCAATGGTATTGCGGTTGCAAGTGCGCGTTCTGCGGGTTCTTTTAACTGGCACGGCGCGCTTTTTCCGTGCAGGTCTCTTTTCCTTCGCTGGGGCGGTCACGTAAAGGCAGCGGGTTTTAACATATCGGCAGAAAAAATAGGCGAGCTTAGAACTAGTATGGAAGAGCAGGCAAATGTACAGGGTTTTGAGCCTGTGATGGAAGAGAACATAAAATACGATTTGGAAGTTTCGCTTTCAGAGATTAATATGCCTTTTTTGAATGAGCTGAAAAAACTGGAGCCTTTTGGCAACGAGAATACATATCCAATATTTTTAGCCAGGCAAATTGCGGTACGCAGTTTTAAGTGCTTAAAAGGCGGTCATTTGCGTTTTTATGCCGTACAGGGCAGAACTTCCCTCTCCGCTATCGCTTTCAACAAACCCCATCTTGCAAATTTCCTGCAAAAAGGCATCGTGAATTTGGTTTTTGAAGCTCGCCCCAATCTTTATCAGGGTGTTGAGAATGTTCAGCTTATTGTTTTGGGGGTGATATGCTGAAAATACTCCGCCAACTTCTCTGCAAATCTCTGCGACAAAATCTCTGGCGCAAGTCTGGGCAGTTCCCAAGTGATGCAATGCACCGAGTTTTCCTTGCACCAGGTTCCAAGGCTGCCGGGAGTTGGGTAGCCTATATCTGTTTTGTATTCGGTTTCACTTAAATTTGCCAAAAAGTTTGCTAAGGGGCTTCGCT
>CAZIMU010000011.1:0-22242 GCA_964540355.1 uncultured Fibrobacteraceae bacterium
TATTAAATGTGGAATGTACAGCCGCTATTGCAAAACTGACGTTTTTGGATTCGTCCAAATGTGTTAATCCAAAGAAAGTGTTTAATTCCCATTCCACAAAACCTATAAAAGGATGGAACAAAAGCGTTATATAAAATACGCCTATCAAATTGAACAGAGAGTGGAAATAAGCTGCACGGCGGGCATTGTTGTTTGCCGCCAAAGAAGCCAAAATTGCCGTTATGGTTGTGCCAACGTTTTCGCCCAAAACAAGAGCGGCTGCGGTGTGAAAATTCATTAAACCTTGACTGGCAAGCACCATAGTGATGCCAATTGTAACAGAGCTGGATTGCACTATAAGCGTTAGAATACAACCCAAGGCAGCGCATTTCAAAATGCCAAAGTAGCTATCGGCGTTAAAAATGTTGAACATTTTAACAAATTCTGGATTTTCCTTAATTGGAGTCACAGCTTCTTTCATAAAGAGAAGCCCTAAGAATATGCAGCCAAGCCCTAAAAGCCCAAGGGCTATGTATTTAATGGTTTCTTTTTTGCAAAATATATACACTATGGCAGATATACCTGCTATGGGAAGCCCGTACTGATCTATTTTTATGGTTAAAATCCAGGCTGTTACCGTGGTTCCTATGTTTGCACCCATAATAACCCCAACCGCCTGAGCAAGGGTCATTAAGCCGCCATCCACAAAGCTAACCACCAAAACAGTTGTAACGGAGCTGGATTGTATTATGCCTGTTACCAAAAGCCCAATACCCACTCCAAATATCCTATTATTGGTAGCCATACCCACAAGGGTTTTCAAGCGATCGCCCGCGACTGTTTGCAAGCCATCGGATAGAAACTTCATTCCTAAGAGGAAGATGCCTATGCCGCCAGCCAATTTAAGTAAAATATCCAAACTCGCAAGCTCCTTAATATAATAACAGGTGGAAATATAGAAAAATCATTTCAATAATCACACAAAAAATGAAAAAACCGCAAATTTTGGCTAAAAACCGCACAAAAGGGAGGAAAATGACTATATTATAGATATAGACTTAAAGTAATACGCAAGGGGGTTGCTATGCTAAGAAAAATGCAGTTGATTTTTGTTTTTGTGCTTGTTGCGCTTGTTTCTGCTGTTTATGCTCAAGGAACGTTAGATGTAATATATCGCGATTTCCCTGTAACAGCCTATGGCTTTGAAGAATTTATGGCTTGTGATGATAAGGATAACGGCAATTCTCCTGGAATACCGGTGCGCATTGTTGGAGGCAGGTACACAACAGAAGGTAATAGTGGCACCATACTTGAGTATGGAGAGTGCGATAATAAAAAGAGAGGCTATAAGAATGGTCCCGATGCTATAACCTGTAATTTCAGTTGGACTAACCCCATAAAAGTAACCGTAGGCATGGTTAGCAGAACATTAGAATACGATAAAACAAATTGCAAAGATGATGAACAAGAAGACCCAGATTACAAAGACAATCCTCGTGATTTTGTAAAATACCGTTATTGTGCGCGTCCAAAATCATCTGGAAGTGACAAATGCAGCAGCAAGCTAAACCCGGGCAATAAAGTTGAACAGTGGTTTAGCAGCGGCGGAGAAGCAAGAGAGCTTAGAGATGTATTGGATTTAGAGTGGAATCCCACTAGTCGCAAATATTTTGTAAACTACGATTACAACACATCTAGAGACTGGAAAAACGGCGATGGCAACGATAATGGTTTTTTTCCGCTTGATAAATACGATGATGGAAGCAATAAAACTTGGGGCAGACAAAGTTTAAATTACTGGTGTCCAAATAAAGATGAAGGAAATACTTCACCAGATGGAATTTGCAGAGATTGGTATAGCAATGGTGGTCCTAGAAGCCCCACAGCAGGCAGAACAACCGCTCAAAGCAGAAACGTTAAGAATAAGTTGCACAACTATGGTTTTTCGGCAGCAGGTTCTGGACAGTTTAAATATGATGAAAAAGCCGATGATGTATTTAAATTCATAGGCGACGATGATATGTGGATATTTATAGATGGTGAATTAGCGGCAGATTTAGGAGGTGTTCATTTGGCTGCTCCCGCAGATATAAACATAAAAGAATATGCCAAAAAAACAGGTCATTGGAGCAATAGGGCAGGAGATGTTTGGATAGATGGCACCACGCATGTAGTTAATTTCTTTTATATGGATAGAAACACCGATGGCTCTAATTTCAAATTAGAAATGGCACTCAGCGGTCTAGCACCGCCGCGTTTTGGAGCGCCTGAAATAAAAAAAGCCGAAACATCACAGAAAACAGATGGTTCAAGTTCAACTGTGATATATGTAAACAATAAATTAGACGAGGAATCTATAAAGCAATTCACCACTGGCGAAGGCAAAGACCTATTCCCAATAGTGATAAAGAAAGTCAATGACAATAACCTTTATGGGTTCAAACTTGAAAGTATTTCATGCTCAGACAAAGCTACTTCGCAGGGTTATGCTTGTGTGATAAATGGACAAGTGTGCAGTAGCAAAACAAATTGTAACGGTACATTGAACTCTGGAGATTCGCTGTCTTTCAATGTGCTTTTTGGTGAATTAAAAGAAGCTGGAACACCTTTTGAAGGCTTGGCATTGCCAGACGATAACGGCAAGTGGTATATAAAAACTGCAGGCAATAAAACTCCAGCGACCAGACTATCTTGGGCTGTCAATTCAACATCAATGCCGCCAATTATCTTTAAGCCCGATGTTGCAGATAATGACGTGAGAAAACCCGATTTCAATATAGATAGTTGGTTCACGGGAGACCCAAATGGCGGTAAAGGTGTCGGTGGAGGTTCAGTTTCAACTGGGGGAGGTTCTTTGCCAGGATTAGGAAATAAGGGGCTTTTCACGCAGATAACTCAAATTTGGGATAACAAGCAGAATAAATTAGTGGACCTTCCAAATGGCAGTGGCAATAACACAGTTCATGGTTTTGGCACAAAAGGCACACCAATTCCACCTAACAGAGCTGGAGAACTCATTTTAACAGCTTATCCTAATGCAGGTTCTAAAGTAAATGGAATTCCTTATACCCAGTGGGATACATCTTCTACATATCAAAAGCTTTTTGGCCTGCCGCCTATACCTAAAGATGGCAATCTATTTGGAATAGCAAACCCAACCGAGCAACAACCAAATGGCGGTTATATATTTGTTAAAAATGGTTTTAAAGGCGAGAGTTCTGTTGGAGGTATTCAGGTTGCGCCCACGCGCTGCATAGCAGACAGAAATGAGCTTGATATAGACGGCAAAGCTCCGCACATCAACTGCCTTAATTTCAGTTTAAAAGCAAATAGACCATTCCAAATTTCAGTTACGGTTTACGACCAGCTTGGCACTTTTGTAACACAATATCGCGAAACGATTTCCGAGCAAGAATTCCGCAGCGTTGTTCAAGGACCAACTTTCATAGAAGGAAATCCAGGAACTGGCTATGTATCGCCCAGTAAAGGTAAAAACAGAAAAGACGAAGAAGTTGAATGTAGATATCCAACTACACCGAATGATTTTGGCAAAAAAGAAATTATAACTACAAACGGCCTTGTAAAAGTAAATGTAAATATATACCCATTCTCCAAAGATGGACGCCGCTTTGGCAATGGGGTTTATATTTTGAAGATAGATAGGGTTGATTTGCCCTATGAAGGCTGTATGAACTCCAATGGAAGTTCAGTATGGATAGAAGAAAAATTTGTGCGTTATCATGCGGATACAAAATTCGGATGGATGAGAACTAATAATTAAGCGGCTATTATTGAAAAATCGCATATTTTTGGCAAAAACATGCGAAAAATGGCAGAAATAGCAAAAAATTTTGTATGAAATAGCCCACTTTAGAAAAAAAATATATTTTTATCTAAATGGGGGCTTTTATGAAAGTTTTTTCTTTTGCCATATTGCTCGCAATATCAGTTGCGCTTATATCTTGTAGCAATGGCCCAATGCTGGAATCTGGAATGTTCAGGCAAAACTACGAAGAAGATTCACACGACATAATAGCCCCTCCAGATACAGATATAAGCTCAGATGAAGTAGAACTATATTGCAAAGATATGTCATTTGAAGAGAGCATAGATTGCGTTGCTAGCCTAAACGACAAAAAACAAGAAGACTATAAAACTTGGCAAACTAAAAAGAATGAACCGCCTAAGAAGCAGACTGCGCAGAAAAAACAGACTCAAAAGAAAACTCAAACCAAACAAACAAAAAAGAGCCCTACCAAAAAGAGTACACAGACTCAAAAGAAAAAGTGATTTACTATATTAACCCCTAATGAGTAACACCTATACCGAACTAGCAAATGCCCTCAATTCAAATTTGGGCTCAAGTGTAGCTTTGCGCGTTCTCTCGGAGCGAGGCAAAAAAATTTACTTTCCGCACAAGGGTATTCTGGGTCAAAGCGCAGAAGCCAAAGGGGCAGATATTAATGCCACAATAGGAACGGCTTTTGAAGACGATGGCACACCGCTTATGCTCCAAACCGTTAAGAACGCCTTTGCTATGCCAGATCATATAATTCACGCGGGCTTTCTTTACCAGCCCAGTTTTGGCAAAGCCCTGCTTCGCAAGAAATGGACCGAAATGCTGTCCAAAAAAAATAAGAATTTGCAGAACATAAAATTCAGCGAGCCTGTTGTCACAGCCGCCCTAACCCACGCTCTTTCCGTATCTGCCAGCTTGTTTTTAAACCCCGGAGAGACCGTTATAATCCCTGATTTATATTGGGACAACTACGATTTGATTTTCTGTGAGACGTATGGTGCGAAGATTAAAACATTCAACACTTTCAAAAATGGGAATTTTGATGTGGCGGCTCTCGCTCAGGCTTTGGAAGATGGCGGCAGTGGCAAAAAAGTTGTGCTTTTGAATTTCCCAAATAACCCAACGGGTTACACAGTTACAGAAACCGAGGCATCTGAAATTTGCGAAGTGCTTATAGCCTGTGCTAAAAAAGGGAGCGATGTTGTTGTTCTTTTAGATGATGCTTATTTTGGCTTGGTTTACGAACACGGCATATATAAAGAATCCCTATTTGGGCTTTTGGCAAATGCTCACGAAAATCTATTAGCCGTAAAGCTAGACGGTCCAACAAAAGAGGATTATGTTTGGGGTTTTAGGATTGGTTTTATAACCTTTGCTTTTCACGGAGCAAGCGTAATGCAGCTCAAAGCATTGGAAGACAAAGCCGCCGGTATGGTGCGTTCCACCATATCCAACACCGCAAGCACATCTCAAGAAATTTTGCTCAACGCTTATAGTAGCGAAAGCTACGAAAAAGAGAAGCACGAAAAATACCATATTCTAAAAACTCGCTACGAAAAAATAAAACATGTTTTAGCAGCTCACAAGGAATATGAGCAGTCCTTTACCGCTATGCCTTTTAACAGCGGTTATTTTATGTGCGTTAAAATAAACGGCGCAGATCCAGAGAAGGTGCGGCAAGAATGTTTGAAGAATCACGGGCTTGGAGTTATAGTGCTCTCTGGGCTTATTCGCATAGCCTTTTCATCTGTTGCCTTAAACAAAATAGAAGAACTTTTTAAAAGGCTCCACAAAGCGGTGCAGGCGGTAAAAGCATGATTACTCGTCAACGTTCAACTATTTCTGTTCCTGGGCATATAGAAAAAATGCACACAAAAGCATTTGCCTCTCCAGTTGATGTGGTTATGCTGGATTTGGAAGATTCTGTTCCTGTTGAAGCCAAGCTCTCGGCGAGGGAGCAAGTAATTAAAACTTTAACCAGCGTTGAAGTTCGGGAAGGTATGGGAATATCCGTGAGGGTAAATGGAACCGATACTCAATATTGCTTTAGAGATGTTATAGAAGTTGTGGGGGCGGCAAGCGCAAAAATAGATTCAATAGTTTTGCCCAAAGCAGATAGCGCAGGCGATGTGCATTTTCTCTCTCGCTTATTAGACGGCATAGAAGCGGAACTCGGAACAGAAAAACAAATAGCCATAGATGCAAGCATTGAATCTGCCTTGGCTATCGAAAACATTTCAGAAATTGCAACTGCACCAAGGGTGCGTTCTTTAATTTTTGGAATAGCAGATTATAGTGCTTCCATTGGAGCAAGACTGAGCAGCATCAGCGGGCACGGCGAAGAAGATCCAGAAGTTTATCCCGGGCATAGATGGAACTATGTTATGTCTAAAATAGTGCAAACCGCCAAAGCATATAATTTGCTCGCCATAGATTCCCCTTATGGAAATTTCAAAGATTTGCTTGAACTTGGCAAAAGTGCAAAAATATCTGCCGCACTCGGTTTTGATGGCAAATGGGCAATTCACCCAAGCCAAATAGAAACAATAAACAACGTATTTTCGCCCACAAGCGAAGAAATAAACAGAGCAAACCGTATTCTTGAAGCTGCAAAAGCAAGTCCAGGGCGCGGAGCTGTTGCCATAGATGGCAGAATGGTGGACAGAGCAACCATAAGGTTGGCTAAAAAATTGGTAGATTCTATTAGATAATGAAAAATTTTTGGATAATTCTGCTCGTATTTGTTGTGACGAGTTATTCGCAGGATGGTTCCATTTCTATGAATAGCATGGAGCCGCCTAAAACAGAATTGTTTTACACAAGTGAATTTCCAAAAATAGGCGATACTCTTCACTTGAAAGTTATTATACCGCAGGGCTGGCATATAAATGCAGACAAGGTTCCAGACGATTTTTTGGTGCCGAGCAAAGTGGCAGCATCTGCTCAAGGCGTTGAATTTGAGCCTGCGATATGGCCCAAACCCATAAAGGAACACAACGATTTGCTGAATATGGATTTGCTTTTGCTGCAAGATACTTTTACCATTAGCCTGCCTATAAAAACCCTTCAAAAAAACAGTGACCCTTATGGCGTTAAAGTTAAATTCACCTATCAGGCTTGTTCTGGTATATGCCTGCCGCCAAAAACAATGGAGATTTTTTTAGGCGAAAAAAAAAAACCTGGCTTATTAGACAATAGTAGCAAAAGCGGCAATATTAGCAATGGCGAAACTTCATTCTTCTTGTATCTTTTGCTCGCAATGCTCGGCGGTTTGCTTTTGAACCTTATGCCCTGCGTGTTGCCGATTTTGTTTTTGAAAATTTTTGACTTAATGCGAAAATCGGGCGAGGCAAGGCATAGCACGTTAAAATGGGCTTTTGCCACAACAGCTGGCATAATCTTTTCCTTTTTTGTTATTGCTGCTATAATTGTAATTGTTCGCTTAACAGGGAATGTAATTGGCTGGGGATTTCAGTTTCAGCACCCTGCTTATATAGCAACAATGGCTCTCTGCATTATGATTTTCGCTTTGAGTCTTTTAGGGATTTTTGATATATGGATGCCCGGCAATATGCTTCAAGATTTGGAAAAACACTCAAAAAGCGATGGTTTTAAAGGTTCTTTTGCTCATGGAATTTTGTTGGTTCTTTTATCTACTCCCTGCTCTGCACCATTTTTGGGAACTGCGGTGGGCTTTGCCTTCGTAGCACCCATTCCAAAACTATTCGCGATTTTTGCTTCTGTTGCAATAGGATTATCCCTGCCATACATAATTCTCGGCATATTTCCGCAATGGACAAGCAAAATGCCGCGACCAGGGCAATGGATGGAGATATTAAAGCAGCTTTTGAGTTTTCCAATGCTGCTCACCCTTGTTTGGCTTGTTTGGATTTTTGCCCGTGAAACAGGGATAGAAAGTTCTGCAAAGCTCGGAGTATTTTTGTGCATAGCCTGTTTTTTTGCGTGGCTGTCGGGTTTAGTTGCAAAGCCAGGGAAACCTTTCTGGTATTTTGCCTTGCTGTGGATAGTTTTTATTATCATATACATATTCTCGTGGAATTTTTGGATTCACCCGCAAACGAGCGATTCAGGTATTGCCGAGGCAAGTGAAGAGTGGGTTCCATTTTCTACAAAAAAGCTGGATAGCTTGCAAAGCAAGGGTTTGGCTGTTTGGATAAATGGCTCGGCAGATTGGTGCATAACCTGCAAGGTAAATGAAAAAGTATTTGAAAACGAAGCGGTTAAAAAGATTTTTGAAGAAAAATCCATAGTTAAAATGCGCGCAGACTATACCAACTCCAACGAAGAAGCACTGAAATTCTTTGAATTTTATGGACGTAGCGCGGTTCCCTTTGATTTGTTCATAAATTCTGGCGGGAAAGAGATTTTAATGAGCGAAATTCTCACCGAAGATGCCGTTATTGAGGCACTCAAAATGGAGCATAGAAAATAATTTTCTATATTTATTAAGGAGGTGGAGTGATGCATATTTTCATCATAGGTTCCAAAGGTATTCCTGCCTGTCATGGCGGCTTTGAAACATTTGTTGAAAATTTAACCGCTAAGAAAAAAAGCGGCGATATATGCTACTATGTATCTTGCTTAAATTCAGCCAAAAAAAAATTTGAGTACAATGGAGCAACCTGCTTTGACATTCATGTTCCCAATTGGTTTGGCAGTGCTAAAGCCGTTATTTATGATATTCTGTCGCTCAGAAAATCCATAAAATTCATAAAACAGAACAATATTAAAAATTCGGTAGTTTACGTTCTCGCTTCTCGCATTGGTTTGTTCATCTCTTTGCATAAAAAACAATTAGAACGCCTAGGGATAAAATTGCTGATAAACCCAGATGGTTTGGAATTCAAAAGAAAAAAATACAACTGGCTTATTAGGTGCTACTGGAAAATATCAGAAAAATATTCAGTGAAAAACGCAGATTTGGTTATTTGCGATTCAAAATGTATTCAAAGCTATATACAAGAGGAATATGCGAAATATAAACCCAAAACAAAATTTATAGCTTATGGGGCATACATAGAAAAATCTGAAATATCGGACGGTGATGTAAATTTGCAAAATTGGTATAGAGAAAATAAAACAAGCCCAAATGATTATTACTTGGTTGTTGGGCGTTTTGTCCCTGAAAATAATTTTGGAACCATAGCACGGGAATTCAACCTCAGCAATTCCAAGAAAAAATTGGTGATAATCAGCAATTCAAAATCATATGTATTGAATGATAGAGTTATTTTTGCCCGCGCTCTTTACAATAGAGAGTTATTGAAAAAAATTAGGGAAAATGCTTTTGCCTATATACATGGGCACGAGGTAGGTGGCACAAATCCCTCTCTTTTGGAAGCACTAGCAAGCACAAAGCTCAACTTGCTTTTAGATGTTTGCTTTAACAGGGAAGTGGCAGAAAATGCGGCATTGTATTGGACAAAAGAAATAGGCAATTTGGCAAAATTAATTGACAATGCAGATAAAATGCAGGAACCCGAAATTGAGAGTTTTGGAAATTTGGCAAAGGACAGAATTGAGAAAGAGTATAGTTGGGAAAATATTGTGGGTGAGTATGAAAAAATTTTTTATGAGAGGCAATAATGAAAATTTTAGTGGACGCTCATATTTTTGATAATGGTTTGCAAGGCACAACGTCTTATATTAAAAATCTTTACAATACCCTCATAGACTTTCCAAATATTCAAATTACATTGTGCGCTAACGACATAAATAATTTGAAAAATATTTTTACCGATAAAAAATTTGAATTTATCGCTTTAAAATCAAAATCTAAAATATGGCGGCTTTTCTATGAACTTCCAAAAATCATACAAAATGGGGATTTTGATTTTGCGCATTTTCAATATATTGTGCCATTTAGAAAAAAATGTTTGTATATAAACACCATTCATGATATTCTCTTTTTAGATTTTCCAAATTATTTCGATTTATTTTACAGAATCACAAAAGGATTTTTGTTCAAATTATCAGCAAAAAAATCAGATATGATTTTCACCGTTTCACAATTTTCAAAAAATCGTATTGCAGAATTATTTTCAATTTCAAAAGATAAAATATATGTTTTGCCAAATACGGTTCAAGTTCCAAAAATGCCAAGCATAGACGCAAAAGAAAAATATGAAATTAGAAATTTTATTCACTATGTTGCTCGCTTTGAACCGAGAAAAAATCAAATTGGATTATTGAAAGCTTATTTAAATAGTGGTTTGCACAATAATTATGATTTGGTTTTTATAGGCAGAAAAAAAGACAGGATAGAGAAAAAATATTATGAAGAATTTGCAAAATTAATTCCATCTGACAAGAAAAAAAATGTTCATCTATTTGAAAATTTGAACGAGGCAGAATTGGTAGCTTTTTACAAGCAATCATCTTGTTTTGTATATCCGTCTTTTGCCGAAGGTTTTGGTATTCCGCCAATTGAAGCTGGCGTTAATTGCTGCAAGGTTCTTTGTTCAAATCAAACCGCTATGGCAGATTTTGATTTTTTTAAACATACCTTTAATCCCAACAATGAAAATGAACTGCAACAAAAATTATTAGAGGTATTGAAAGACGATGAATATCCATTTGAAGAAATAAAAAATATAATCATTGAAAAATATAGTTTATACGATATTGCAAACCGTTTTTATAATATTATTATGAGGCATTAATGAATGTGTAAAATAAAAGTTAGCGTAGTTGTACCGATATACAACTCAGAAAAATATTTGGATAATTGCATACAATCTCTTGTGGCTCAGACTGAACCAGAGTTTGAAATATTATTGGTAAATGATGGTTCCACAGATTCTTCAGGTTCCATAAGCGATGAATGGGCAAAAAAAGATTCTAGGGTCAAAGTAATCCATAAAAAAAATGGTGGAGTTACCAATGCTAGAAAAACTGGAGTAGAACATTCAGTTGGTGAGTGGATTTGCTTTGTGGACTCTGATGATGAACTCCCTGAACAATCTATAAATACATTATATAAACATATCAGAGATGATGTTGATATGATTATTGGAACATTGGAATACAACGGATATTTCAAAGTTTCTCGTAGATATAATTATGAAGAGCAAAACGCCTTGCAATACTTGAAATCTATATTAAAGAATAAAGTACATAGCGGACCAGTTGCTAGGTTGATACGCAAAAGTCTTTTTGACGATTACATTTTTGATATACCGCAAAAAATTACACGAGGTGAAGATGTGATTATGAATATACGATTAGCGCAAAAAGTCAGATTGATTATTCTTTTGCCAGATACTGTTTATAATTATCTATGGCATTCAGGCTCAGCTTCATCAATAGATTATTCTTTTAAGAGTTCCATTAGTTTTGAAATTTTTTGGCACCGTATGGTTATGCAATCTATTAACCACTATTACAAAAAGAAATTAAAATGTGCTATAATATATTTCTATTGTAGGCAATTATATTGGCTTTTAATTAAAAAAAATTTTATGTTACTGAAAAATAGGTTTGTATGAACATATTTCACTTTATATATTTGCCAATTTTATTGTATGCTTTGAAAAATCATCACAGAGCATTTCTTTTATATGTTGTTATGCGATTATTCCTCGACCCATTAGTGCCATTTTTATATATGGATTCTCAACGCCTTCAAATGATGTTATTTATGGATACTTGTATGTTTGCGTTTGCATTTCTCAATTATGTTAGTAATATGGCTAAAAAAACTAATCCTATTCTAAATCAATTTCCGTTGAAAAAATCTTTTCTTATATGTATATCTTCAATTTTAATTTCTTCATTATTGTTTTCTCATGTGCCTTTTTCTCAAACACTTGCATCTGCTTATGACCATATTTCTCAATTTATTTTTGTCTATTTATTTTGGAAAGAATTGAAAAAAATAACAGATATTCGTTTTATTGTTAAAGGATTGATGATTGTTTTTAGCATAGCTATAGTGTACGCTTTTTTTGAACGATTCGATGGTTTTTACAATCCGCTGCATGAATACAAAGTATCTCTGAATCCATCCGATTTTGAAGCTTGGATTGGCGGAGGCGGTCAAGAGGCAGTTCGTGGACGAACATCCTCTATTTTCTATAGTTCTTTGGATTGTGGAGCTTATGCCGCAATAGCTGTTGCCTTTTTCTTTTACATAAATATATCGTATAAAAAAATATGGAATTCTGCAAAACCCGCAAAATTTATTTTTATGAGCGGATTATTTTTTCTTTTAATGTTCGCAAATGGTCGCGGGGCTATGCTCTATTTTGCAATTTCAATGTTATTCATGCTCAAATTGAAAAAAATACTCGGCTTATCTCTATTTTTGCCGATTTTTTTCATAATCTTTTATGATATTTTAGCTCCATCATTGGCTACAGTATTGTCTATTTACAGCCAAAACGAAAGCGAGGTACAAGGTTCTTCTTGGGCAATGAGAGTGGTACAATTTTTGGCAACCATTGACGTGTTGAAAGGCAGCCCTTGGTTTGGTTATGGAGAAAAGGGCGTGATGTATATTCAATCGCTACGACCAGAGGTGCTTGGAATGGAGAGTACTTGGTTGCAGATTATGGCTAAACGAGGAATTGTTGGTGTTGCTTCTTATATTTATTTGTATTATTCTATGTTTAAGTTGGGCTTTGGAAAATCAAAACGCTATGTATTAGCCTCTACTGTGGCTTGGTTAGCTCTTTCAACAACAACTGTCGGTGGCGATTTACATTTTCAGATAAGCCTTTTTTTAATAGCATATCGTTTGGAGTTATTGTCGGGTTCTGAAATTGAGGTAAAAAAATGAAAAATTTTCTATTTTCTATAATTACAGTTTGTTATAACTCTGAGAAAACCATTGAGAAAACAATAAAGAGCGTTAAGGAGCAAATTGACTATTCAAATCTCTGCGAACATATATTCATAGACGGGTTATCTACCGATAACACAGTTAATATCATAAAATGCACAGCAAAAGAAAATTGCGTTTTAGTTTCTGAAAGAGACTATGGTATTTACGATGCTATGAATAAAGGGATAAAAATTGCAAAAGGAGAGTGGTTGTGCTTTATGAATTCTGACGACAGTTTTGCAAGCAATGATATTTTAATTTCTATAAAACAAATAATTGAACAGCATAGGGATGTTGAACTTATTTATGGAAAAACGAATGAAATTAGAAATGATGATTATGTGTTTGGAACTGAACAAATGGAAATTACTGAAAATAAATATTGGTATCCTATAATTTGCCATCAATCAACTTTTTTTAGAAAAGATTTATTTACCCATTATGGATTATATGAATTAAATAGAGGAGCTGTTGCCGATTTTGTTTGGTTTGTAAAATATTTTAATTCGCCGCACGGGAAAAATTTATTTACAGATAAAATTATAGCGAATTTCTTTACAGGGGGAATATCCTCAGATGAGTGGCATTGCAGTAAAATGAAACTAGCCTTTGCAAAGGAATTTTTCCCATTAAGAATTCAATTGAAATATTATATAAAACTTTTACGAGTGTGTATTGTTTTCAAAATTTTACATTTTGATAAAGATACATTTTTACGAAGAACTTATAGATATTTCAAAAGAAAATTGTTGAGGATTGACCGATGAAAAATAGCCTAGGTTTATAAAATTTGTATATTATAATAGGGGGGAGCAAATGATTGCCGCAGTTTTGTTTATTATATTCAATAAACCAAAAACTACACAAATGGTTTTTGAAGCCATTCGCTTGGCAAAACCAACAAGGTTATACATTGCCGCAGATGGAGCAAGAAAAAATAGATGTGGAGAAGAAGAGCTTTGTGAGCAAACCAGGAAAATTGTACAAAACATAGACTGGGATTGCGAAGTAAAAACCTTATTTCAAAAAGAAAACCTAGGTTGTGGCAAAGCTGTTAGCCACGCCATTTCTTGGTTTTTTGAGCATGAGGAGATGGGTATAATATTAGAAGACGATTGCCTGCCCCATCAAAGTTTTTTTGAATATTGCGAAGAACTCTTGGAAAAATACAAAGACAATGATAAAATTGGCATAATCAGTGGAAATAATTTTCAAATGGAAAGAAAGATAGGAGATTCCAGTTATTATTTTTCAGATATTATGAATATATGGGGCTGGGCTACCTGGTCTAGGTGCTGGAATGATTTTAAGTTGAATGTAAATGAATTGAATGAGAAT
Source organism: uncultured Fibrobacteraceae bacterium (assembly GCA_964540355.1). Taxonomy (GTDB): domain Bacteria; phylum Fibrobacterota; class Fibrobacteria; order Fibrobacterales; family Fibrobacteraceae; genus Fibrimonas. Next base: position 13,962 of record CAZIMU010000011.1, read on the forward strand.
TCCTTGCTAAATGAGATGAAAAAACGGTTTCAGGAAAAGAAATATAATGATTTTTGGATAAAAATTTATGAGAAAATGAAAAAATTTGAAATTGATTCGTGGGCTTATCCATTTTATTTTTCTCAGATTGCAAAAAATAGAATATTCATAGACCCAAATGTGAATTTAGTTTCTAATATAGGTTTTGGCGATATAAATGCTACACATACATTGAACGAACAAAGCCCCGATGCAAATGTCCCTGTTCAAGAAATGGAATTCCCGTTGAAACATCCAATGGAAATTTTAACAAACAACGAAGCAGATAAATTCATTCTCAATAACATTTATGGTTTGCAGAAAAAACCTTTACTTAAAAGAATTATAAATAAAATTCAAAGAATTCAAAAAATCGTTAAAGATTTACTAAATTTCCACAAATGCCTAAAATGAAAATATTTTATGACAGCCAAATATTTATGCTGCAAAAATTTGGTGGCATCAGTCGCTATTTTTGCGAGTTGATTAAGCATAGCAATGGTTTGTTTGATTATTCCGTGGGCGGTATTTTCAGCGACAATCATTATGCTTGCGAACTTGGTTTTCACAAACCCTTTCCCCTGAAAAGAAACTTTAAAGGTAAATGGCATTTGCTGAAATTGTTGAATAAAAGAGATTCTATAAAAAAGTCAAAAGATAATTGCGATGTTATACACCCAACATATTACGATGATTATTTAGTCAATAAAATAGATAAACCATTAGTGATTACAGTTTATGATATGATACACGAGTTATTTCCAACAAGATTTGCAAATTGTCCGAATAAAAAGAAACTATTGGATAGTTCCGCAAAAATCATAGCCATTAGCCAAAACACAAAAAACGATATTCTGAAATTCCACTCGCAAATATCAGAAGAGAAAATATCGGTGATTTATCTCGGAACATCTTGGGATATTTTGGAAAGCAAAGAAAAACAAAATTATATTCTTTTTACAGGAGATAGAGCGTTTTACAAAAATTTCAACAATTTTATTTATGCAGTTGCCCCACTTTTGATAAAATATAATTTACAGCTAAAATGCACGGGCAAACCTTTTACAAATTCCGAAACTGCCTCGCTTAAACAACAGAAAATTTTTGATAGAACAAGTATTCAATTCGCAAATGAAGATGAATTAAAAAAACTTTACGCGAATGCTCTTTGCTTTGTATTTCCTAGTTTATACGAGGGTTTTGGGATTCCAATTTTGGAAGCTTTTGCCTGTGGCTGTCCGCTGGTGCTTTCTAATACAAGCTGTTTTCCAGAAATAGCCAGCAATGCAGGTCTTTATTTTGAACCCGAAAGCATAGATGATATGCGAGAAAAAATAGAGGGTGTTATTTGTTCTGAATCTTTGCGGAAAGCTCTTGCAAGTAAAGGCTTTGAGCGGCTAAAGGCATTTTCTTGGAGGCAATGCGCGGAGCAAACAACGAAGGTTTATGAGAATTGTATATTATGAGCAGAAAATGGTAACCGCAGTTTTATTTATGATATTCAATAGACCAAAGACTACACAAGTAGTTTTTGAGGCTATTCGTTTGGCAAAACCAACAAGGTTATACATCGCCGCAGACGGAGCAAGGAAAAACAAGTATGGAGAAGAAGAGCTTTGTGAGCAAACTAGACAAATCGTAAAAAACATAGACTGGGATTGCGAAGTAGAAACCTTGTTTCAAAAAGAAAACCTGGGCTGTGGCAAAGCTGTTAGCCACGCTATTTCTTGGTTTTTTAAACACGAAGAGATGGGTATAATATTAGAAGACGATTGCTTGCCGCATCAAAGTTTTTTTAAATATTGTGAAGAACTCTTGGAAAAATACAAAGACAATGATAAAATTGGCATAATCAGTGGAAATAATTTTCAAAAGGATAGAACGATGGGAGATTCCAGTTATTATTTTTCTGATATTATGAATATATGGGGCTGGGCTACTTGGGCTAAAAATTGGAATGATTTTAGGCTGAATGTAAATGAATTGAACGGAAATCTTGTATTGAATGAAATAAAAAAACGATTCCCAGAAAAGAAGTATTGTGATTTTTGGATGAAAATTTATGAGAAAATGAAAAAATATGAAATTGACACTTGGGATTACCAATTTTACTTTTCTCAGATTGCAAAAGATAGAGTATTTATAGACCCAAATGTGAACTTAGTCTCTAATATCGGCTTTGATGATAAAAATGCTACACACACATTGAACAAGTATAGCCCAGATGCAAATGTCCCTGTTCAAGAAATGGAATTCCCGTTGAAACATCCAATGGAAATTTTAACAAACAACGAAGCTGATAAATTCATTCTCAACAACATTTATGGTTTGAAAAGACCTCTATTTAAGAGAATTGTGAATAAAATTCAGAGAATTTTTAATGGATAATTCTGGACATTCTAAACGCATAGCCAAAAACACATTATTTCTTTACTTTCGAATGGCAATTGGAATGTTCGTGTCCCTTTATACTTCAAGGGTTATTTTAGCCACTCTTGGAGTAGAAGATTTTGGTATTTACAATGTTGTTGGCGGAGTTATAGTTTTTTTCACATATACAAGTGTATCACTTGCTCAAGCATCTCAAAGATATTTTAGTGCTGCACTAGGCGAAAGCAATTTAGAAAAGTTTTCCAATACATTTAGCGTAAGTATTATTCTGCATATTATTTTGATTGTTATAATTTTGATTGTTGGAGAAAGTTTAGGTTATTGGTTTGTCAATAACAAATTGAACATTCCTTTGCAGAGAATGGAGGCTATGAATTTTGTGTTTCATTTTTCTTTATTAGGAGCCTGCGTTAGTGTTTTGTCTGTTCCATATAATTCTATGATAATAGCTAATGAGAGAATGAAATTTTACGCCTATATAAGCATTTCTGATATTATTCTAAAATTATTGATTGTATTTTTGCTTCCAATTTTTAATTTTGATAAATTAAAATTCTTTTCTTTTTTGATTTTTTTAACTGGTTTAGTAAATATATTGTGTTTGAAAATTTATTGCGATATAAATTTTAAAGTGAAATTTTCTTTTGTGAAAGATAAGTTGTTGTTTGTAAACTTGCTAGGTTTTTCTGGGTGGTCGTTTATCAGTTCCGTTGTAAATTATAGTGCTATTTATGGCATTGGTTTTGTTGTAAATATATTCCACGGGGTTATTGTCAATGCGGCAATTGCAATTGCAGATAGGGTAAATAACGCTATTTATAGTTTTGTTGGAAATTTTCAGGTTGCTTACCAACCGATGCTTGTGAAATCTTATGTTGCAGGTGATAAAAATTTATTTGAAAGTTTGTTTTTGCGAGGCATAAAGATGAGTTTCTTTTTATACTTTATTTTTGCCATTCCGTTTATTTTGAATATGGAATTTATTTTGAATATTTGGTTAAAAAATCCTCCTGAGCAAGCTACAATTTTTTGCCAATGGATGTTGATTAATTTTTTAGTTGTTTCTTTGATCACTCCAATGGGTATTGCTATTATTGCAACAGGAAATATTAAAAATTCAAGTATAGTAAATTCTATTATCACATCTTCAACTATAATTTTTTCTTATATATTTTTGAAACTTGGTTTTGTTCCAGTTGTAGTTTTAATAATTCTTTTTGCTGTTAGATTCACTTGTTTGTTCACATATATTTATTTTATACACAGTCAAATTAAGCTATCCTTTTTTTGGTTTTGGAAACAAGTATTTTCAAAAATTTTTGCAATTTCTTTAATCTCTGTAACTCTTCCATTGATAATATCTTTTTATTTGGCAGAATGGCAAGCTTTGCTAGCAACTGCAATTTCTTTTCTTCTCACTTTTTTGCCTAGCCTCTGGTTTATTGGGTTAAGCAGCGAAGAAAGACACGCTTTGCAAAAAATTATAGGAGAGAAAAAGCCTCACTACAAGGGTTAAGCCGCAACCACAGGGTCAAATTTTTCTATATTCCATCACTATGAGTGGAAATTCAAATAGTGCAAGTAAAATAGCAGTTTATATCCTGCTTGGTTTGGTGTTCGGCGGTATTTTGGGCGAGAGCCTCGGTTGGCTCTTTGGGTACATAGGTACGCTCATGAATGCGGGTGGCGAAGACAACGTTGTTAGGAATTTCTTTATAAAAGCCTGGGAGTTAAAGCTAGGCTATTCAGAAAATGGCAAGCCTATGCTTGTGGATTTATATATGCTGCAATTCAATTGCGGCATAACGTTTAGGCTAAACATCATAAGCATAGTTGGCGTGGCAGTGGCTCTGTATATGATGAAGTGGTCGAGGAATAGATGAACTTAAGCGATGTTAAAAAAAAAATTGAAGCTAGTTCGGTGGTGGCTGTTGTAGAAGATGTTTTTGAAAAAATTGAAGAAACAAAAGACCTTAATGCTTATATATCTACCTGCAAAGACCGGGCTTTGAAAGCAGCGGCGGCCACAGATGAACGGCATAGAAACGGCAAAAGCCTCTCTGCTTTAGATGGAATTCCCATTGCCATTAAAGACAATATGTGCATAGAGGGCATAAAAACAACCTGTGCCTCAAGAATTTTGGAAGATTTTGTTTCTCCATACACGGCCACGGCTGTGGCAAAATTGGAAGCTGCCGGAGCCATTGTTGTTGGCAAAACCAATTTAGACGAATTTGCAATGGGTTCTTCCAACGAAACATCTTATTTTGGAAAAGTTTTGAATCCCTTGGCAAAAGACCGCGTTCCCGGAGGCTCTTCTGGTGGCAGTGCGGTTGCGGTTGCAAGTGAAACGGTAGCTTTGGCACTAGGCTCAGATACAGGTGGCTCCATTCGCCAGCCAGCAGCCTGCACAGGCACGGTTGGCATAAAGCCCACTTATGGCAGAGTTTCCCGTTATGGCTTGGTTGCTTATGCCAGCAGCTTAGACCAGATAGGTGCTTTTTCAAACAGCGTTAAAGATTTAGCCCCTGTTTTAGATATTATGTGCGGCCAAGATGCAAGAGACAACACAACTGCCGCACGTTCCTCTGGCAATTTTGGCAAGTATATAGGCGAAGACATTAAAGGCAAGATCATAGGGCTTCCCCGCGAATATTACTCCGAAGGCTTAGACAAAAAATGCAGAGAAGCAATAGAATCTGCACTGGGAAAACTTGAAAAAGAAGGGGCTGTTTTAAAAGAGGTTTCGCTCCCTTCCATTCGCTACGCAATTGAGAGTTATTATATAATAGCAACAGCAGAGGCTTCTAGCAACCTTTCGCGCTTTGACGGTATTCGCTACACGCACAGGAGCAAAGAGGCAAAAAATTTGATGGAAACTTATGCGATGTCCAGAGGCGAGGGTTTTGGAAGCGAAGTGAAACTGCGCATTTTGCTAGGAAACTATGTTTTGAGTTCGGGCTTTTACGATGCCTACTATGTGCAGGCTCAAAAAGTTCGCCGCATAATAACAGAAGATTTTGAAAAGGCATTTTTAGAGTGCGATGTGATTGCAAGCCCAGCGATGCCCGGCCTTCCGCAACCTCTTGGCAAATGCGAAGAAGATCACATGAGCATGGTGCTATCTGACCTTTACACCGTGAGCGTTAATTTAGCCGGCTTGCCTGGTTTGGTTCAACCTTGCAACAAATTAGAAGGTTGCTCCATTGGTTTGCAATGGATTGGCAAATCTTTTGACGAAGCAACTCTGCTTGGCATTGGAGATGCAGCAGAACAGATTTTTTTAAATTGAGGTAATATCTGAATTGGTTTCTTTCGCTTTTATTTAACGATGGCATTCCTCACACCATTTTCATTTTTGCATTTGTAATTGCGCTTGGCATGGCACTTGGCAAAATCAAAATATTTGGGGTTTCGCTCGGAATTGCCTTTGTGCTATTCATAGGCATTGCTTGCGGACATTTCGGATTGAGCGTGAATGATGGTCTGCTCAGTTTCATAAGGGATTTTGGGCTTGTGTTATTTGTGTTTGCCATTGGTTTGCAAGTGGGTCCATCCTTTTTCTCCTCTTTTAAAAAAGAAGGCTTGCAGATGAACATTATGGCGGTTTCCCTTATTTGTTTAGACATAATAGTTGCAATAATTCTCTACTATATATTTTCTTCTTCAATTTCATTAGAAATGATGGTTGGCATTTTAACGGGAGCAACCTTAAATGTTCCCTCGCTTGGTGCCGCCCAAGAAGTAATGCGCCAACTTGGAAAGACTGAAAACATCGCCTTAGGCTCTGCGGTGGCTTATCCTCTGGGAATTATCGCGGCTATACCGCCTTTGATTATTTTGAGGTTTATTCTTAGAATAAATACGGAAAACGAAGCAAAAAAAATAGAAAGCACCAGCAGTTCAAGGGAACAGCCTATACACTATTCCGTTTTGCTCGCCAACGATGCCATAGCAAACAGAAGCTTGGAAGATGTCAAAAAACTGGTAGGGCGCGATTTCATAATTTCCCGCCTAAAGCGAGGCGAGGAATATTTCATTCCGCAAGCAGGCGAGATTTTGCATTTAAACGATTCGCTTAAAATTTTATCTGCTCCAGCAGATAAAGAGGCAATCACAATATTTATAGGAAAGGAAATTGAGGTGGATTGGAAACCCTCGGAGCACAAATTAGTATCTAGAAAAATAGTGATAACGCAAGACAAAATAAACGGCAAAACTTTGGGTTCTCTCAGCTTGACGGCTTTTGGCATAAGCGTAACTCGCGTTAACCGTTCAGGGATAGATTTGCTTGCCCGCCCAAATTTAACCTTACAATTAGGCGACAAAGTGTCAATCGTTGGCGAAATACAAGCTATTCAAAAAGCGGAATATTTGCTCGGCAACACATTGAAACGCTTGAACGAACCTAGCATAGTCACAATATTCGTAGGAATTTTATTAGGAATTTTGCTCGGCAGCATACCCATTTCTTTCCCGAATATGCCATTGCCCGTGAAGCTCGGTTCGGCGGGCGGTCCTTTGGTAGTAGCAATTTTGCTAGGACGTTTTGGCTACAAATTAAAGCTAATAACTTATACCACTCAGAGCGCAAACTTAATGATTAGAGAAATGGGCATTTGCCTGTTTTTATCAAGCGTTGGCATTGCAGCGGGTCCTGATTTTGTGAAAGCGATAACTTCTCCAGAAGGCTTGCTGTGGCTCTTCTGCGGAATTTTGATAACCACAGTTCCTTTGATTGTAGTTGGATTTATAGCCGTAAAATTCTTTAAATTCAATTATCTATCTTTAACAGGAGTGCTATCAGGCAGCCGAACAAACCCGCCCTTGCTCTCGTACTCCAATTCCCTTGCAACAAGCGATGCCGCCGCAGTTGGCTATTCAACAGTATATCCGCTAACGATGTTCTTGCGAATACTCTCGGCTCAAGTGGTGATACTCGCGTTTAGCGGGTGAGATTTTAAATGAACGCATTTCAAAAGAGAAATTTCTATATTACTCCCCTAGTGAAATTCTATATATCCATGTTTTTGCTGTTTTTTGCGAGCCTCTATGCCCAGCAAGACACCATAACTATGGATATAGCGGTCTCAACAGACAAAACTATGCCCATAGGGGTTTTGAATTTTGACATGGACAAAGGCGACTGGAGCAAGCTAGACGAGCTTCCCCATAAAACCCTAGCGAGGGATTTTTTGCTGAGCGGTCGCTTTTCAACGGTTGAGCTGGAACAATACAACCTGTTAGCCCTTTCTCGTGCCCAGGCAAAACACTATGTAACAGGCTCAATTTCATTGCTTGGAACTCAGGCAACTCTTGAATGCAAGCTATATGCAACGGCTTCCAGGGAATTGGTAAAGGGCTTTGCCTACATAGGTCCTGTGGATCAGGTTCGCACATCGGTTCACAAATGCACAGACAACATAATATATCAGCTTTGGGGCGTTCCGGGCTTTGCATCCACCAAACTGGCTTTTGTCAGCAAAATAAACGGCAAAAAGCAGATTATGGTCGCAGATTACGATGGTTTTCGCAGAAGGCAAATAACCAAGGACAACAGTGTGAACTTTTTGCCCGCCTGGAGCAGGGATAATTCCAAAATATATTTTACAAGTATGCGAAACGGCAAACCTCAGATTTTTGAAAGGAGTTTGGCCGGCAGTGCAGACAAGCACCTTTTTCCTCAAATAGACCAGGCTTTTGGACCATCTGTGAATCCCAAAGACGGAACACTCCTTTTTTCAATAATAGGGCAAAACGGCACGGATATTTGGCTGGGCAATCCTCAAACAGGAAACGCTGCCCGCTTGATTTACACCAAAGACATAGAAGTTAGCCCTTCTTGGAGCCCTTATGGAACAGCCTTTTTATT